>JAFUPO010000041.1 GCA_017481185.1 Clostridia bacterium
AACAGCTGCGCCTGTTGTTGTGACCGCGTCGCCTGTGCCAGCTACCCAGGCGCCCTCGGTTACGCCGGTACCCACAGCAACGCCGACACCGGTACCCACGGCAACGCCGACGCCCACGCCGACGCCCACACCTACACCTACGCCCACACCTACGCCCACGCCTGTGCCTACGGCGACGCCGATGCCTTACATGAGCGTTGGCGCGACTGACAGCACGAAGCCCGCCAAGCTGAACCTGACCACCACTGCTTACGAGAATGGCAAAAAGGTCAGCAACTATGAGCGGGACGAGGATGAGACTGTTCAGATGCTGTCGCCTGATAGCTACTCCTATTGGAAGGGCGGCGTGCTCACCTTCCGCGGCGGTCCCTTCCGCCAGAATTCTGCTTTCGGCACGGTGGATGTGCAGGATGAAAAGATGGAAGTCGCCTGGAGCGTGCCGGTAGGCAGCCTGGACAGCTATTATGGCATTGGCTGGGGCAGCCAGCCCGCCATCGTCAAGTGGCCTAAGGAAGTTCGCGAGATGATGAATCTGGTGCCTGAGAAGCTTTCTGTGGCGGCCTTGAAGGAAGTTATTGTGGCAGGCCAGGATGGCAAGGTTTACTTCCTTGATTTGGCTGACGGCGAAGCCACTCGCGATCCCATCAGCGTTGGTTTCCCCCTGAACAGCAGCGTGAGCATTGACCCTCGCGGCTATCCGTTGATGACTGTGGGCCAGAGCGTTAAAAAGCTCAAGAGCGGATCTGGCGATATTGGCACCTATTTGTTCAATCTGATCGACCAGAGCCAGATGACGCTGCTTAACGGCACGGATAAAACGACTAAGAATTCCACCAACGGCGCTTTTGATGGCTCTAGCCTCATTGACCGCTCCAGCGATACCATGATTGTTGCTGGCGAGAACGGCGCGCTTTATACCATGCGGCTGAATTCGGCTTTCAGCCTGGATACCATGAGCCTCACCATCGATCCTGAAACCGCCTCCTACGTTTCTAAAGCCAAGAAGGAGAAGAACAATCAGGTGGGGGTTGAGGGCAGCGTTGCCATGTATGGCGAGTATGCCTACTATGCGGATACCTATGGCATCCTCCAGTGTGTGAATGTAAACACCCTTCAGCCTGTTTGGGCGGTGGATGTGGGCGATAATACCGATGCCACCATCGCTCTGGACTTCGATGAAGAAGGCAAGCTGGGCCTGTATACCGCTAACACGGTGCTGCGGCAGGGTAAGAAGGGCGTGTGCACCATTCGCCGCCTGGATGCGCTCACTGGCGAGGAAGTTTGGTCCTACGAAGTGAAGTGCGATTACAACAAAAACGAGCTGGGCGGCGCCATGGCCTCTCCTGTGATCGGTCAGAACAGCATCAGCAATTTGGTGATCTTTACCCTGGCCAAGACGGAAGAAGGCGGCATGGTGGTTGCTCTGGATAAGGCTACCGGCAGCGTGACCTGGCAGCAGAATATGTCCAACTTCAGCTACTCCTCCCCCGTGGCTGTTTACAATGAGAACGGCGACGCTTGGATTATCCAGGGTGACAGCGAGGGCAAGATGCATCTGTTGGATGGCCAGTCTGGCGCGGTGCTCTCCAGCCTCCAATTGGAGGGCAGCATCACCGGCTCCCCCGCCGTGTACAACGATACGTTGGTGGTGGGCACCTCCGGTAAGGAAGCCAGCAATATCTACGGTATCAAGATTCACTAACAATTAAGAGGCCCTGTCATTCGTGAAATCAATGAATGACAGGGCCTTTATTTGAAAAAGTGAATGACAGAAAGGCGTTTCGGGTGTATAATGGTACCACCATAAACATTATAAGGAGCGTATCAGGATGGGCCAGAAAGTTTTAGCGGCGTTGGACCAGGGTACGACCAGTTCACGCACAGTCATCTTCAGCCTGGAAGGCAAGGTGCTGGCAACCTACGGTATTGAGTTTCCCCAGCACTATCCCAAGCCCGGCTGGGTGGAGCATGACCCCAAGGATATTTTGAATACGCAGATTGAATCCCTGCGCCAGGCTGTGAAGCTTGCAGGGATTGAGCCCAGCGATATTGCAGCTATCGGCATCACCAATCAGCGGGAAACCACCCTCTTGTGGGATCGTAAGACCGGCGAATGTGTTCATAATGCCATCGTGTGGCAGTGCCGCCGCACAGCCCGGTATGTAGAGAAGCTTAAGCAGCAGGGCCATGGCGATATGATCCGCGAAAAGACGGGCCTGGTTCCGGATGCTTATTTCTCCGGTACTAAGCTTGCCTGGCTGCTGGATCATTTAAATCTGCACGAGCAGGCGGAGAACGGCGATCTGTGCTTCGGCACCATTGACAGCTTCCTGGCCTGGAACCTGGTTAGCGGTCGTCCTCATGTGACGGATGCTACCAACGCCAGCCGAACGATGCTCTTTAACCTTCATACGCAGGATTGGGATGATGACCTTCTCAAGCTGATGGACATTCCTAAGGCTGTGCTGCCTAAGGTGGTGGATTCCGCTCAGGTCATCGGCACTTTGGATACCTCCATTTTGGGCTGCCCCATTCCGGTGGCAGCGATGGCTGGGGATCAGCACGCCTCCCTTTTCGGCCAGGCCTGCTACAAGCCGGGTATGGTGAAGAATACCTATGGCACTGGTTGCTTCATGCTCATGAACAGCGGTGATAAGCCCGTGGCTTCCAAACAAGGCCTGGTGACCACCATTGCCTGGCGCATCAACGGCAAGCCCACCTATGCTTTGGAGGGCAGCGTATTCATGGGCGGCGCAACCATTCAGTGGCTGCGAGATGAAATGAAGCTGATTGAAAAGGCCTCCGAAACCGAGGCCATGGCTAAGTCCATCCCTGACACTGGCGGGGTTTACCTGGTGCCTGCCTTTACAGGCTTGGGCGCGCCCTGGTGGGATATGTACAGCCGGGGCACCCTGGTGGGTATTACCCGCGGCACAGGCCGTCCCCATGTGGTTCGGGCTGCTCTGGAGGCGATTGCCTTCCAATCCGCAGACCTGATGGCTGCCATGAAGGCGGATTGCGGCTTTGACCCCTCTCAGCTCCAGGTGGACGGCGGCGCCAGCGCAAACGGCTTTTTGATGCAGTTCCAGTCTGACATCATGGGCGTGCCGGTGGTGCGGCCCCAGGTGATGGAGACTACGGCTTTGGGCGCAGCCC
>JAFUPO010000042.1 GCA_017481185.1 Clostridia bacterium
AGGACGCGCTTGGCCTGCATGATGCCGCCGATGCCCATGGTGTAGGCGAACTTGGGCACATCATCCCAGCTTTCGAAGAAGCGGGCGTTGGCGTCGATGGTCTCCTTGGTCAGTTCCACTTTATTGGTGGGCTTGACGAAAGCGTCAGCAGGCTCATTAAAGCCGATGGGACCGTTGGGACCCAGGCCCAGCAGCTGCAGGTCGGCACCGCCGAAGGATGCAATCACCGCGTCGTAGCGGGCGCACTCAGCCTCGGCGTCAGGGTTCATGCCGTTGGGGATGTTGCAGTTAGCCTGATCGATATTCACATGATCAAACAGATTATCCCGCATGAAGTAAGCGTAGCTCTGGTCATGATCCTTGTCCAGGCCCACATACTCGTCCAGGTTCACAGTGCTGACCTTGGAAAAGTCCAGGTCGCCGGCCTCGTACATCTTCACAAGCTCCTGGTAAGTACCCACAGGGCTGGAACCGGTGGCCAGCCCCAGCACACAGTCAGGCTTCAGGTGAATCTGAGCCGCAATAATATTCGCAGCCTTACGGCTGACTTCTTCGTAATTTTTGGCACAAATAACTCTCATTCGGATCGTTTCTCCCTTCACGAACTTGACAGAGGTTTATTTCTGTCGTCGCTTCGAATTTGTGTACAAGTACTGTATCATTTTAGTACTTTTTGGCAAAAATGCAATTGTTTTTTATCAATTTCCCTGGCCTTATTTTAAAAACGTATTTTGGTACTGTTTTTATGGCCAATTTATGCTATGATTAGCCCATCCAAATTAAGGAGGGCTTAGAAATGGAGAAAAACAACAAGCTCACGACAAAAAAGATCGTTATTACCGGCGTTCTGGCGGCACTGACCGTGGTCGGTTCCGCGCTGCGCGTCACCCTGCCTCTGGAAATCGCAGGCACCACTTCGTTCCATCTGGGCAACATTTTGTGCGCACTTTCCGGCATTTTGCTGGGCCCCTGGCTGGGCGGTCTGGCGGCAGGTCTGGGCTCTGCCCTGTATGACCTGACGAATCCTCTGTACATCTCCGAGTGCTGGATCACGTTTCTGATGAAATTCGCCTACGGCATGGCTGCCGGCCTGGTGATCCGCAGCGGTAAGAAGGAATTTGGCTACGCCAAGGCAACTGTGGCAACCGTGGCCGGTGCGCTGACCTATGTGGTGCTGTATTACAGCAAGAGCTATTTTTACAACGGCAGACTCCTCAGCGGCCTGACCCACGAGGCAGCCCTGCTGAACCTGCTGGGCAAGATCCCCGCCTCCGTGTTCAACATCGCCGTTGCCGTGATCTGTGCCCCTCTGCTGGCCATTGCCATCCGCAAGGCTTTGGACCGCAACCATTTGACACTGGAATAAGCCGCGAAAAATCCCGCCGGATCGGGCGGTGTCCGTAAAACAGTTAAGCATCCGTATGGTTATGATCATACGGATGCTTATTTTTAAGTTTGATATTTCCTTGCCACCAGCAAGTCCACAGGGGATAGCCGCTTTAGCGGCGCAGGACGTACGATACTCACGATAGGAGAGTATAGAAGCGCACCCTTTAGTTGCTAAGGGGATTTTACTACTTCGGAAAATCCTTATTTATTCTGTTCTTTCATCGAAGAAACAATGGCATATATGAGCACCACAATAGCCAACGCACCTATGATTAACCAAAGCCAGCCAGTCAGCAGAATACATTCAAGTGCCATACAAAAGAATATCGCCGCACATAAAGCAAACGCAATGCCAGACTGTCGATAATACGGCTTTTTATCCATTGTTTCTCGTTCCAGCTTCGATGCCCAAATATAAGCATTATTGAAGAGCAACCCTTTTTCGTTGAACTGCATAACACTTATAATAAGACAAGCAACCGCAAGTACACCACTGATCATTGCCCAAATCAACTCTGCCATATCAAAACCTCCAAATTTCGCATTTATCTCATTTCTTTGAAATATGGCATAAAAATGTGAGAATTTCTACCATCTGCGCAAAGAAACGCCTGAACAGTTTTCATCGGCTCTAGTTGGGGAATTTTTATTCACACATCAGCTTTGCCAGCAGCTCCGTAACCGCCGCGCAATG
>JAFUPO010000043.1 GCA_017481185.1 Clostridia bacterium
ACAGGGCCAGCACCTCCTGGGCCCGGCAGGAAACCTCCGGCCCGCCCAGCACCGTTTGGATGCGGGGATCCAGAGCCTTCAAGGCCCCGCAGAGGGAGAGCACCTTTTCAATATTCCAGATATAGCAGCAAAAGCCCACCAACTGGGGCTCATGCTGGAGGATCATTTGCAGGGCTTCTCCCAAGGGCTGGTTCACGGTGGGCTCCACCACCAAGGCTTCCACTTGAACGCCATATTGGGTGAGCCCGCTTTTCAAGCACCAGGGGGCCAGGGCTGCATGAACAAATTTGGAGTTCATGGCACAGATAACGACTTTCATAAATATCTCCTTACCATAGGGCAAGCATCTGCCCAATGGGCCCGTGGAGCCGGGCGTCCTTCTGATAAACATAGTTTACGGAGGAGAATACCTTCTCTCCATCCGGCCAGGTAAACAGGCCCGAGCCATCAGGGGCCAGACCGTAGTCCGCTAGGGTTTTCCCCGGGGGCGGCGCGAGCACCGTGAGCCGGTTCTCCACCCGATTGCCCAGGATGACGCAGAACAGACCTCGGTCTATATCCAGGGAAAGATGATGCCCCGTGAACCCTGACCAGGAAATGGCGGCATCGCCCATGTAGGGGGGCGCCTCGCTGTGATGCTGGTCGGGATGCTTCACAAAGCACTGATAGCCCAGGTATTGAGAGTAGCCCCAGTTGAGGGGCTTGCCGGTGCGGTTTACCGCCATCTCCCGCAGGGTATCAGGGGCCAGCACATCGCCCTGCAAAAGAGCCTGGCACAGGGCGATTAAATCTTTCAAAGAGCCAAACAGCCCTGCATGGCCGCATAGGTCGCTGCCGTCAAGGCTAAGCCTGCGGGCCTTGGGATCATGAACCGTGCCGGGCGCAACGCCACGGCGGCAGATGTAGCTCTCTCCCTCAATGCGATGCTCATTGTCGCAGGAGGCGCACAGGGGGCGCTTTTCAGGGGCAACCGCAGCTGTCAGGGAGTTCAGCCCCAGGGGCTTTAAAAGCCACTGGGTCAGGTAATCGAAATAGCTTTGGCCACTGGCCGCCTCGATCACATATTTAAGCACCATGGCGTGGATGTCAGAATACACCCGTCCGCGTGTATGCGGCTGCCGGGAGGCCGCGAAAAGCCGCTCAAGAGCTGTTTGCCTGTCGGGGGCGTCGTCGATGCGGCCGGGGGTCACCAGCCGCTGGGCAAAGGTGCACAGGTCAAAAAGGGTCGTATCAGGGAGGTTCGCAAAGCGCTTGTCCCACTTTTGAAGGGGGTCTGAAAGGCTCAAAAGGCCTTTGTCCCGCAGCTTAAGCAGCGACAAAATGGTGAACATCTTCGTCAGGGAGGCCAGATCAAAAAGGGTATTTTCATTATAATTGCGGCAGGCGGTGAGGGCCTTTTGTGCCCTGCCAAAGCCGATGGCAAGGCCCGCAAGCATATGCCTGTCGTCCATCAGCCAGGCCATTCCCTTTTGCAGCTCGTGCACATCAGCCACCTCCTTTGGGCTTCACTCTAACATTTCTTGCAAGCTGTGTCAATCGCTGATATAATAGGCTCCGCAAGGAATATTAAAGGAGGAAGCGCTTTTGAAAACCACCCTGGGATGCCTGCGCCGGGCTGATAAGGATTTTCATATGATCGCACCGGGGGATAAGATCGCCGTGGGGGTTTCTGGCGGCAAGGATAGCCTCCTTCTGCTCTATGCCCTGGCCCTGTATCGCCAGTTCAGCCATGTGGATTACGAGCTTCACGCCTTTACCATGACCTTGGGCCTGGAGCCCTTTGACCTGACGGGGGTCAAAAAGCTCTGCGAGGAGCTGGATGTGCCCTATACCATCCGTGAAACAGAGATCGCTCATATCCTCTTTGATATTCGCAAGGAGAAAAATCCCTGCGCCCTGTGCGCTAAGATGCGCAGGGGCGTGCTCAACGACCTGGCCCTGGAAAACGGCTGCAACAAGCTGGCCCTGGGCCATCACCGGGAGGACGCCATCGAAACGCTGCTTATGAGCCTTTTATATGAAGCCCGGCTGCACACCTTCCATCCGGTGACCTATCTGAGCCGAACGGGCCTTACGGCTATCCGCCCGCTGGTTTATCTGCCCGAGGGCCATGTGATCAAAATGCAAAAGGCCTTGAACCTGCCGGTGGTCAAATCCCCCTGCCCGCTGGATGGCAACACCAAGCGCCAGGAGATGAAGGAGCTTTTGGCGGAGCTGACTCGCCGATACCCCACCGCGCCCCAGTATATTCTTTCCGCTTTGCAGAATGATAAGCAGTATGGTTTGTGGGAAAAGGATAATTTATAAAATTTTCAAGCCCTGTAAGGGGCTTTTTCCTTCGAATCAAATTGACATTGAAAAAGGCTCCATGATATAATTGACACGTGCGCAATTCAATGAGTTTGCGCCCAATAATATGATAGGACGGCCTATGCGAAAAAAAGATTGGCTGATGATCGGCATTGTTTTAGTGCTGGCAGCAGGGCTTTATCTGGCTTCCCCCCTGTGGAAGCCTACGGCCCAGGAGGATCAGATCGTGGTGATGGTGGACAAGCAGGAATTTGCCCGCATCCCCCTTTCGGAGCCCCAGACCCTCACAGTGGCCCAGACCAACGGCAGCACCAACGTGATCGAAATCACCCAAGATGGCGCTTACATGAAGGAGTCCACCTGCCAGGGTCATGACTGTATTTTGCAAGGGCCAGTGACCTTGGATAATTACGAGATCCGGGTCAACCAATCCTTTATCATCTGTCTGCCCAACAAGGTGACTGTAGAATTGCAGGTGGCTAAACCCTGATGAACACAAAAAAAGTGGCTCAGTTTGGTCTGTTGACCGCCATGGCGTTGATTCTTTCTTACGTGGAGCATTTGATCCCGCCCATTGTAACCAGCGCCCCGGGCATCAAGCTGGGCTTGGGCAACACGGTGCTCCTTTATGCCCTGTATCTAATGGATACCAAGAGCGCGGCCATCCTAATGCTTTTAAAGGTGGGGCTCACCACGCTGCTCTTCGGCAATCCGATGGCGGGTATCTACAGCTTGGCTGGCGGCGTGTTAAGCCTCATCGCCATGTGCTTAGCGCAGAAAATAAAGGGCATGAGCATCCTGGGCATCAGCGTTACCGGCGCAGTGTTTCATAACGCCGGTCAGGTGCTGGCCGCTACCCTTACCGTTAGCACCCGGGCGCTGCTGGGGTATCTGCCGGTTTTGCTGGTTTCGGCGGTGGTGACCGGCCTGGTGACCGGCCTGGTGGCTCGGTACGTGCTCATCGCGCTTTCCCATACAGATAAAAGCATCCGCAAACGCTTGGCCCAAACGGAGCTAGCGCCCAAAGATCCTAACGTTTCCAGTGGTCGATCCAGGCAGTTGCCTGTTTCCCATAAAGATTATCGCTTGCTTGGAGGAAGAAACATGAAAAAGAAGATCCCTGCCTTTGTGATCCTTGCGATCATCTCCCTGGTAGCGGCTTTGGCGCTGGCCCTGACCAACGCCCTGACCGCCGGCCCCATTGAGGAGCGGGCTCAGGCCGCCCTGCGCGCTGCCCGCCAGGTGGTGCTGCCCGCCGACACCTTTGAGGAGGCTGCGTCCAACGATGAGGCTGTGGCTGTGCACACTGGCAAGGCCAATGGCGAAGTGATCGGCTACACCGGCGTTGTAACCGTGAATGGTTACGCCGGCCCTGTTGAGGTGATCCTGGGCACGGATACCAAGGGCACCATCACCGGCATCAGCGTGGGCGGCTCCAACTTCTCCGAAACTGCCGGTCTGGGCGCCAAGGCCAAGGAGCCCGGTTTTACCGATCAGTTTAAGGATAAGACCCTGCCCGTGGCGCTGAAGGGTAATATCGACGCCATTGGCGGCGCTACCATCACCTCTCAGGCCGTGGTGGACGGCGTGAACCAGGCGGGTAAGGCGATTGCCGCTAGCGCTGGCTTTGAATTGGGCGAGGCCCCTGTCGCTCCCGTGGAGGAGGAAGAAGCTCCTGTTGAAATCGGCGCTGTGACCCCTGGCACCATGACTGGCGAGGCTCAGGGCTTCCAGAGCAGCGTGAAGGCCACTGTCACCGTGGGTGAGGACGGCCTGATCTCCGAGGTTATTATTGCTTCTGCTGATGAAACCCAGGGCTTTGGCACCAATTTGGATGGCAATGCTGATTTCGCCTCTCAGTTTGTGGGCAAGATGGGCCCCTTCACTCTGGGCGAGGGCATTGATGCGTTCTCCGGTGCGACCGTAACCTCCGAAGCGGCTGTGAAGGCTGTGAACCAGGCGCTGGTCAACGGCCCCGAGGCTCCCAAGCCTGCTGCCGGCACGGCTACCGGCGAGGGTCAGGGTTTCCAGAGCACCGTGAAAGCCACCGTCACCGTGGGTGAGGATGGCCTGGTATCCCAGGTTGTGATTGATTCCGCTGGCGAAACCGAGGGCTTTGGCACCAGGCTCAACGGCGACGAGGCTTTTGCCGCCCAGTTCGTGGGCCAGGCTGGCCCCTTTAAGCTGGGCGCTGGCGTGGAAGCTGTGTCTGGCGCGACGGTGACCTCCGAAGCAGCTGTCAACGCCGTTAATGCAGCGGTTGCCAATCTGGCTCCCGCTGGGGAGAGCCTGACCATTATTTCTGAAAGCGAAGCGGGCACCGTGGCTTTGAACGAAAAGGGCCAGATTGTGCTTTCCTTCCCCGAGGGCTTCTCCGGCCAGGTGAATGCCACCTTTACCGTGGATGAGACTGGCAAGGTGACTGATGCTGTGCTGACCCCTGTGGTGACCTCCAACGCCACAGTGGAAGGCAACACCGCTACTTCTTCCGCCCGGGGTTTTGAAAGCAATGTGAAAGCCACCGTGACTGTGGATGACAATGGCGTGATCACTGAAGTGAAGCTGGATACCCAGCATGAGACCGAGTATTTCGGCATGGGCGTGGGCGACAGCGATTGGTCTAAGAAGTTTGTGGGCAAGACCGGCCCCTTTGAGATCGGCAAGGATGGCATCGACGTGTATTCCAACGCCACCTTCACCTCCAAGGCAGCTGTGGAAGCCATTAACGATTGCCTGCTGGGCCTGGAATTGAGCAAGGGAGGCGCTGCTCCTGTTGCTGCTCCCGCTGCCGAGGAAGAAGCGCCTGCTTCCACCGCCACTGCGGAAGGCAACACTGCTACTTCTTCCGCCCGGGGCTTTGAAAGCGACGTAAAGGCCACCGTGACTGTTGACGAAAATGGCGTGATC
>JAFUPO010000044.1 GCA_017481185.1 Clostridia bacterium
GCTGACGTAGATAAACGCATCAAAGCCCTTTTCGATGAGGCGGTCGCGCAGCTCCTCCGCAGGGGTCTTTTTGCCTGCGCCGCCGCCCATGGCCATCTGCACAAGGGCGTCCATGGGGCCTGCCGCGCCCTTCACCTGCACGATCATAATGCGCTTGTACTTGTCGGGGGTCAGGGGCAGAACGCCCTCATCCTTATACTTAACCAGGGTCATGGCGTCCTTGCTGATGGCCGCGGCAGCCGCCTGGGCAGCCTCGGTGTTCAGCTGAGGCGCTGCGCTGGGCACCCGCTCCGCCTTTTTGTGAAGGCCCATATGGGCCTTCAGGCCCAGGATGCGGGTAAGGGCCTCGGTCATGCGCTCCTCGCTGATGACGCCGGTGTTGTAGGCCTCCAGCATGGTGGCAAAGTCTTCCTCAGGATCGTTGAAGAACAGAAACATATCGCAGCCAGCGTTGATAGAGGCGGGCAGCATCTCCTTGCGGGTCATGCGGTTGGTCATACCCACCATATGGCTGGCGTCGGTGACCACCATGCCGTTAAAGCCCAGCTTGTCTCTGAGCAGGCCGGTCATAATCTCCGGGCAGAGGGTGGCGGGCAGCATCTGGTCGTCGGTGATGCCGGGCTTCACCTGACGCATATATTCGGGCATCATGATGTGGCCGCCCATAATGGCATCCAGGTCTGCGTCAATCAGGGTCTTGTACACCTTGCCGAAGGTGGCCATCCACGCCTCCTCGGTCATGGAGTTGACGTTGTTGGACAGGTGTGCGTCACGGAAATCCTCGCCGTTGCCAGGAAAGTGCTTGGCAGCGCAGGCAAAGCCGGGAATGGTATGGGCGCCGTCCAGATAGGCCTTGCTCATTTGCGCCACCCGGTCTGCATCGCTGCCGAAGGCCCGGGCCACGATCTCGGTGTTCTGCCAGTTGGAATGAATATCGCACACCGGGGCAAAGGCCATGTTGCAGCCGATGGAAGCAGCCTCCTCGTTGGAGAGGCGGCCCAGGTCATGGGCATACTGCACGTTGCCGGTGGCGCCGATCTTAATGCCCCCGGCGATGTAGCTGCCGTCGGAGCAACAGCCGGAGCCGCCCTGCTCGGTGTTGCAGGCGATGATCACCGGCACCTTGGCATACTTTTGCAGGATGCGGTTCTGCATCTGCACATACTGGCCGGGCATATTGTTGTAGCGGCAGCCGCCCAGATGATACTTTTCCATCAGCTCCTTCAGGTAGGCTTCATCCATGCCCGCCGTGAGCTGGAAAAAGAGCTGGCCCACCTTTTCCTCAGGGGTCATGGAAGCGATGGTGGACTGCACCCAAAGAATATCCTCGTCGCTGAGATAATAAGGCTTAGCTTTCAGATCGACCATAATATTGGCTCCTTTCACTTTTCAGGGCTGAGATTTTTCAAAAATGCGTTGACCAGTTCTTTCTGATAGGGCCCGGCATAAGTACCGACCAGGAGGCGCTCAAAGCCTTCATCCATAAAGGCCTGCCAGCTCTCCTTTTCCTTTTTGACCTGAATGGGATAATAGAACACGCCGTTACGCTGGGCCGCCTCATAATCGCCGGGGGCGTCGCCGCACATAACCACATGGCTGGGGTCATAACCCTTTTTCAAAAGCTCGGCAATGCAAAAGGCCTTGCTGCCTACATTTTGCGACAGCACAATGTCTGTGTGCTGCAAAAGGCCGTATTTTTCCCACTCCTCCAATACCGCATCCAGATTGGCGCTGGAAACGATGGCCACATCCGCCCGCTCATGAGCAAAGGCCAGGGCTTCCTTGGCCAAGGGGAAGGGCAGCTTTTCCTCATCAGGCAATTCATTGATGGCGGCGTTCACAGCCTTGCTCCATTGAAGGGCCTTTTGGAGGCTCACCGCCTGGGGCTGCTGGGCAATGGCTTTTTCCAGCGCGCCGTTGGAAAGCTCCGGGCTGATCTCCACCCAGTCTTCCAGCGCCTCAAGATCTGGGATGGGGCAATAGCGCTTGTTGATCTCCCCCAGCGCCATGGCCAAACCCTTAAAGCGGTTGATGCCCCGGGTCATGGTATAAAGATTGATGTCGTTCCACCGTTTTAGAATGGGTTCCTGCCACTGTTCCAATCCCCACGCCTTGACCATGCAGGGGCCAAAGCAGCGGATGTGCTTAATATCCATGGTGTCCATAGCGCAGCCGTCGCTGTCCACACAGACCAGGTAGTTCTTGGTTTTAACGTATTGGCTCAGATCCTTTGCCATCGTGATCCTCCTTTTGATAAGCCCTGTGAACTATCTCTTAGTATAGCCGTTTTTTATCCCAAATGCCCATATAGGATTTTTGCGGCCTTTCGTAGAATTTTTAGAAATTTAAAGCCCCGCCCAGAAAACTCTCCAGGTGGGGCGCGGCCTATCACAATTTTACTTCAATGATCATGTGCTTGTTTTCACGCTTGTCCTCGGGGGGAAGCTTCATATAGTCGCCGTAGATGGTTTTTAAATACAGGTCGCTGTCGCCTGGGCAGGCAAACTGGGTATCCTCAAACTGTTTTTCACACCAGGAGTCGAAGCACAAGTTCTTCAGCACCCATCTGCCGTAAAGCACGCCGCCGGTTTGCTCATACCAGCGGCCGGTATCCTGGCCGTTATAGCGGCGCATCATCTTGTTATACTTCTTTTTCAGGGTTTCCCGGCTGAACAGGCTGGCCATCAGGCGGAAAGGCAGGCACATAAGCCAGCTTTTCAGGCGGCGGCCAGGCTCCTGCCAGGCCTTCCAGGGGGTGAGGCCGTTTTTCATCCACATGGTAAACTTATACAGGCACACAAAGAACCCCTGAAAGAGGATCTGATGTTTCTTGGCCGGAAAACGGTCATAGGGATACACGTCCACATAGACCTCGTTGTGGGCTCCCGTTTCCTGGGAGGAAGCCTCTACATACACCGTGCCCAGCTTGCGCATTTTGGCAAAGGCATAAGGATAGTTGGGATCGTTATCCCAGGTCTGCAAAAAGTAGCCTGGCTTAAGCTTTTCAGGCGCAATGGCCAAAAGCTTTTCATAATCCTCTCGCAGCAGGCCAATATCCATATCATCATCCCAGGGAATAAAACCCTTATGGCGCACCGCTCCCAGCAGCGTGCCGGAATCCAAAAAATACCGGATCCCGTTTTCATCGCATACCCGTTTAAGCTCCTTGGCGATCTCCAGCTGGGTTAATTGCACCTGACGCAAAAGCTCTTTATCCATTACGCTTACTCCGCAGGCTGCGCAAAATGGCGCTCCGCCCGTTTCAAATCCTCCGCATCGTCGATCTCGCACCACATGGAAGCAGGTACCTCCACGATCCGTGCGTCACATTCCCGGTAGTAGAGCAGGCTGCCCAGCACCTTTTCGTAGTAGCTGTTGACGCCCATATTGGCCACATACCACCGCACCAGCGGGATGAATTTCTTTTGAACAAAACCCTTTTCAAAGCGGTAGAGGTTTACTGTTTTGCGCATATGGGTATAGTCGAACCCATCCTCCTGCCACTTGCCCAGGATCAGCGCCCGGGCCGTATCCCCTTCCACCACCTCGATAACAGAGCCATCCATGGTGGCAGGGTCAAAGGGGCTTACCAGAATGGAACATTCTCCCTGGCCTGCCAGTAGTTTCTCCAGCATCGTTTTTTTGTAAATCAGGTCACATTCCAGCAAGAGCATATCCGAATCGCAAAAATCTGCCGCCTGATACAGGGAGTAAATATTGTTGGTGGTTAGGTACTCCTTGTTTTCAAAATACCGAACGGGCACGCCCTGCCATGCATCGCCGATGGCGCTGCGAATATAGTCCGCCATATGCCCCACAACGATGCCGATCTCCTCAATACCGCAGGCCGTAAGGCAATTCAGGGCATTTACCAAAAGCGGCGTGCCGTTTACCGGCACCATGGACTTGGGCATCGTATCTGTCAAAGGGCGCAGGCGCTTGCCGAAGCCAGCGGCCAGGATTAAAGCTTTCATCGTTTAAGAACCTCTTTTTCTTTCATTCTTCGGCGGCCCATTCCTGATGGATCGCTTCTAACGCCACATACAAAGGATCCACCACCTTGCAGGCCAAACGCCCGCAGAGCTTGGCATCCATCTGATCGTAGAGCACAGGCAGCTCCGTACAGCCCAGGATGCAAGCCTCCTCCGCCCGGGAGATAAGCTTTGCCAGGGTTGCACAAGCCTCGGGCGTAATCGCATCCTGTTTAACGGCCTCAATCAGATCCCGCAGCACCGGAAACTCGCTCTCAGCCGGGCAATCGCAAAGGATACCAGCAGCCTCCAGCTTCCGCTGATAAATCTGCGACAGAAGGGTTCCCTCAGTTGCCAGCAAATAGACGCGGCTCACCTTTGCTGCTTTCAGATCCTCCACGCAGGCATCAATGATATGCACCACGCGTTCCCGGGCCTGGGGCAGTTTTTCATAAACCTCCTCCAGAAACAGATGAGAGGTATTGCAGCCCAAAAGAAGCCGTGTGGCCCCGGAGCGAATCAGCCCTTGAAGGGAATCCGCCATCTGCTGAACCAGCGCCTCCCGGCCCTCGTTATAGAGCACCGCACGAACCCGGCTGGGCATGGTGCAGTTGTTGTCAATCAGCAGCCGTGGCCTGTCCCACTCCTTGTGAGCTGGAAATATCTTGGCATACTGCTTGAACAGATGGATGGTTGCATAGGTGCCCATGCCGCCCAGCACGCCCAGCACATAAGGCTCTTGGGACATTGAATCTCCCCCTTTTCAGCTGCACCCGCATCACTGCATAAACTCAATTCTATATAATATTCGTGTTCAACCGCCATAATCCTGCTATCCCAAACCGAATGATCAAAATGATCCCCCTAAAAAGGGGCCGCCGGCAAAGCCGACGGCCCTTTCAAACTTAATCCTTTACTTAAAGCTGGAGATGCCGAAGCTGTTGACCATGCCATCCAGCTTGATGCCTGCCTTGCACAGGGGGCACTCGTTGGAGGGGCAGCTCTCATAATCATCCAGATGGTTGCGCTTGCTGTAAACGCTGTTCACAGGGAAGCCCTCGCACTCATCCACACAGGTGAAAATGGCGCAGATGCCTACAGCCTCACCGCCGTAGTAACGGATGGCTTCAATGGCCGCCCGTGCGGTATAGCCGGTGGTTACCGAGGCAGACAGCACCAGCACGTGCTTGCCTACGATCATGGGAGCAATGTTGTCCCGAAAGATTAGCTGGCTGCCGCTGGTATGCTCAGGCGTTACCACATACACGGTGCGGTGCGCGTTCATGTTGGCATAACCGGCCCGGGTCAGCTCAGAGGCCATGCAGGCGCCGATAACCTCTGTGCCATCCAGGCACAGAATGGTATCAATGATGGTAGAAGCCTTGTATTTTGAGCACAGGGTAATGGCCGCTTCCCGGGCCTCGGAAAGGCGGTGCTTGGTCATGGTCAGGTCGATATAGTAATTAATGTGGCTGTGGCTGGTGGCAAAGTGCCCCATGGCCAAGCGAAGGGGAACATTACCCGTCTTGTTAGGATATTCGATCAAACGGACTGCCATACTGATCTCTCCTATTCAATCTGTTTTTTGACTGGTCATCTGCCTAGACGATCGTGTTTTTTCTTGTGCAAAGTATTATACATGGTTTGCTATGAAATGGCAAGCACTTTTGCAACGAAATGCATATGGGGATTCCGGCAGCGTTTTTTGTTTCATTTGGCAATTGCCGTTCTATCATTGAGTATGGTAAAATATTAGAATCATTTTCCCTTTGGGAACCGAAAGGATGGGATCTCCATGAAGATGAAGAAGCTGCTCTCCCTGCTCCTGGTGTGCATGATGGCGCTGTCTATGACCGTTGCCGCCAATGCTGAAACCGTGACTGTAACCGGCAAAGTCGCTGAAATTGAAAAGTACGGTCATGCCCTGTTGGATACCACCATTAATGATTTTCTGGCCGCTGGTTTTGCCCTGGGCGATGAGATCACCGTTCAGGCTGGTACCTATACCGGCGATATGCCCTTCTATGACGGTTATTATGTAGACAATGGCGATTACATGGTCCGCGCTTATCCCGGCCACACCTGCATCGCCGTGTGCATCAACTATGGCAAGTTCGCTGAAACCGCCGGCATCGGCGTGGGCGACGAAGTGACCCTGACCCTGAAAACCAAGGCTGCCTACCTGGCCACCCAGGAGATCAGCTCTCTGGTATACACCAATGATCCTGCCGACTATGCCTCTGAGGAAGTCTTTGCCAACTTCCGCATGGTGAAGGCCGGTCAGATCGGCGAGGGCAAGCTCTACCGCAGCGCCTCTCCCATCAACAATGAAAACAACCGCGCCGCCACCGCCAACAAGCTGGTGGAAGCTGCGGGTGTGAAGTCTGTGATGAACATGGGCGATACCGATGAGGAAATTGCCGCCTACGCCGCTGCCGAGGATTTCGATTCCGCCTACTACAAAAAGCTCTATGACGAAGGCAGCGTCATCGCCCTGGGTATGCCCGTGAACTTCTCCTCCGAGGAGTTTGCCGCCGGTATCGTGAAGGGCCTGACTTTCCTCTCCGAAAAAGAAGCTCCCTATCTGGTCCACTGCACCGAAGGCAAGGACCGGGCTGGCTTCACCTCCATGCTGCTGGCCGCCCTCATGGGCGCCACCCAGGAGGAAATCGTGACTGATTACATGACCAGCTATGTGAACTACTATCACCTGGACCCCGTAGCTGACGCTGCCAAGTATGATATGATCGCCGAAAAGAACGTGATGGAAATGCTCAAAACCGTGGCCGGCGGCTCCCTGGAGGGCGTGGACCTGGCCAAGGCCGCTGAGGACTACCTGACCAAAAACGGCATGGCTCCCGAGGCTGTTGAAGCCCTGAAGACCAATCTGAAGTAATGCCTTTCATTTAAGAAAGCGCCGGAGTTCTCCGGCGCTTTTGTTGTGCTTAGCCGTTTCCAGCCAAGCCCGTATCATAAATCATATCGTTGATGGCACCCGTGTTCAGGTCAATGGCGACCCAATACTGGCCGTCCTTTTCCGTGAACTGTTCGCCCTCTCCCTGCCACAGCCAGAACAAAAGGTGCGCCTGGGGCTGCTTCCCTTCGTAGGTGATGTAGGTGCTGTCAGGCTCAAAGGTCAGCTTGCCCTTTTGCGCATCGGTCAGGGCATATTCCTGGCAGATAGCATCCAGCGCAATCTGGGAAGCCTCCTGTACGCTGAGCTTGCTTTCAGCTTCTGCTTTTGCGATGTCGCTAAGCCGCTGCTCATTCGCTTTATCTGCCAGCTCCAGAGCTTGATCCGCCTGCGCCTGGTCAGCCTCTGTCCACTGATTCACTACCTTGGGCGTGGCCTGGGCAGAGGCCTTGGGCGCGATAACGCCCAGCTCGGCCAGCTGCTGCACACTTTCGGCATAGCTGTAGGAGAGCATCCGCAGCTGCTCAGGGCCATAGGCCTCCGCCGCCAGGCCCCCCACCATGTTTTTGCCGTCGTTGGACCAAGTGACGGTTGCGGCATTGCCCTTGACCTGAACGGTATAATCGCCCATCTGCTCAGAGGGGAAGTCGCCTGCCAGGGCCTCGTAGATCACGGTGGCCGTGCCGTCGCCATGCTGCACAACCTGGCGGTGGAACAGGCTTAAAAGGTCGTCGGTCACGCCGTATTGCTCCTTCATGGCGACGTTGGCGACCCTAGCCGCCTCGTACCTGGGTGAAAATACCAGCCCTGCCGCCAGGGCGGTAACGCTGATGCACAAAACCGCAGCGATCAAAACAAACGTTGTGGAAATCTTTTTCACGGGTTTTTCCTCCTTGCTAACGGCGCACAGCACCTGAAAGCGCCTGCGCTCATCCCATACGAGCCCTGAAAGGTTCCGGTCAACGAGCTCCTGAAATTCATTATTTTTCATCGTCATACCACTCCTTCAGCCTGTCATGCAAAATCCGGTTGGCCCGATTCAAGCGGGATCGCACCTTGCCCATGGAAAGCCGCAGCGCGCCGGCGACCTCCTTGAGCTTGAGCCCTTCGTAATACCTGAGCAGAACCACCTCGCGGTATTTTGCAGGCAGGCTCATGACCTCCGTCAGCACCGTGTCATCCGGAAACGTAAAATCGGCAGGTTGTTCGGGCAGCAAATCCATATGGATCCGGCTTTGGTGTTTGAACCACGGGGTTCTCAGCATATCCCGGCACTCATTGATGCAGATGGCCGTGAGCCAGGTTTTTTCCGAGCTTTCCCCCCGGTAGTCGTTGAGGCGCCGGTATGCCTTAATGAAGGTCTCCTGCACAGCGTCCTGTGCAAGATCCGCGCTTTTTAAGTAAAGCGCGCTCATCCTCAAAAGGCTGCTGCCGTACTGCTCCATGAGCCGATCCAGCTCCGATCGGCCGTCCCATTGGCTTCCTTGAAGCACCGTACCAACTCCTTTCACTTATTTGACGGAGAATGTGAGAAAAAGTGCTGCAACATTTAAAATTTTTGTTCACCTTTTGGGAAAAAAACACCCGTGAAGGGCGAGTGCGCATAAAACAGTTTCAGTCCCGGCAGAATCACCTGCCGAGACTGTTTGTATATATTTTCGGTCACATGATATAATAGAAAAACAGGCTAACTTGAATTTGTCGATGTATATAGGAGATTTCAAGACTCAGATGCCGAGGAGGTATCTGCCTTAATCATCAAAACGTTAAGAACAACGAATAGCAAGGACTATTCCAAGGCGTATATTGAGAATGATGCAAGAGCATTTGACGCGGAAGGCGTAACTAAACGAGCTGCTTGGACGCATTTTTATGTTGTTTGCGAAGGCGCAAGTATTGTGGGATGCGGCGCAATCGGCCCTTATTGGGGCAAAGAAGATGAAAGCAGTTTGTTTAATATTTTCGTTTTGCCTGAATATCAAGGCAAGGGTGTAGGCAGAAAAATAATAGAGGTCTTGGAACAAGATGAGTTCTCTTTAAGAGCAAAGCGTATAGAAATTCCATCATCAGTTACCGCTTGTGAATTCTATAAGAAAATGGGCTATACCTATAAAGACGGCATTGATTTTGTAGATGAGGAGCAATTATTCCGGTTGGAGAAAGTTAGACAAATTCAAGTTTGTTGAGCGGATAAAGGGCGCACTTCTATACACCATTCAGCGTAGTGCGTTATATGCGATTTTACGCCGCACCAAAGCCTCCCTTGTGTAAAGGGAGGTGGCACGGCGCAGCCGTGACGGAGGGATTGTTATGCAGGCAAAACATAATAAACAGTTGGTTCCGTTGGCAAAGCAACTGCGAAAGGAAATGACAAAAGAAGAACGTCGTTTGTGGTACGACTTTCTTCGTTCTCATCCTGTCCGTTTTTCCAGACAAAAGGTACTTGGGAAATATATCGCTGATTTCTACAGTGCGAAAGCCAACCTCGTCATAGAGCTGGACGGTTCTCAACACTATGAACCGGAAGAAATGCAAAAAGATGCAGATCGCACCGCTTTTCTGAAAGGATATGGACTTACCGTTATTCGTATTCCCAACAACGAAGTCAGCAGAAATTTCCGTGGTGTTTGCGAGTATATTGATGCTGCGGTAAAACAATCCCTCAGTCAGCTCCGCTGACAGCTCCCTTTACACAAGGGAGCCTTTCCGAAACCGATACACAACCCAAAACCGACCTATGATCGTAACCATAGGTCGGTTCAACTGTTTTACAGACACCCGCCGAAGGGCGTTCTTTCATTTGGCGGCGCTTACTGGATTCGAACCAGTGATCCTGCCACGCTTCCGCCTCGCTTCATCCGCCACAGGGCGCGCAATGAAACGGAACGAAGTCCCCTCCGCGCCCAACGATGTGAACGATATGCTCCGGCGCGGGGATCTGAGCGCACAACATTTTGGGATCGAAAAAAGGAGAACCACTGAAATCGCTCCGTGGTTCTCCTTATGCTATTTGACGAGCCTTCCCGGCGTCATCCGGCGAACGCCTTCCTTCGCAGCAGCAGGATGCCCGCCATACTCAAAAGGCCCATTGCCATCCAAAGCATATGGTTGGAATTATCGCCGGTCTTGGGCGGTACCGCGGAAACGTGCAGCACTGCCTCGTCGGATTTGAGGGTATTGTCGTACTGATCCGTGATCATACATTCATACCGGAAGCCCTCACAGTCCAGATCCGTGACGGAGGGAACGTGGACAGCGGCAACGGCACCGTGGATTTCCCTCCAGCCTCGGCCATCGTTGCGGTTAATGTACCATTGATAGGTAAGACCGTCGCCAATCGCCTCGACAGAGAACTCGGCACGCTGGCCCTCTAAAATCAACGAATCCGTCGGCTGCCTGGTGATCTCAATCGGATTTGCAGCGAGTACCCTTACATAGCCGCAGGTATCGCAGATGGCGTCCTTATCATTGTCATGGTTATGCGTTGAGACCTCGGACTTGGCTCCGCAGGAACATTCGTACCAATGGTGGGTGCTGTCGAACTTCCATTCGGCGCCGTAGGTATGCCCTAAAGCCGGGTTAATCTCATATTCGCATACGGTACAGATCTGCGCGGTGGTTTCGGTAGCTGCCGCGTCGGGGGTAGGTTCCGTATACCCATTCTTGCCGCTGTTGTCGGTTACAGGGCAGTTGGAATTTTGGCACTCATGCCAATGGTGGGTGCTGTCGCTGTTCCAAGCAGTCGCCCAAGAATGTTCGTGGACGGTTATCTTGATCGTATAAGGCGTACCCGTGGCATAGTCGGTCAGCTTTTCGCCGTTCCAGTCCTCGCCGTAGACGGAAAGGGTATATTCCCCTGCGGCCAGTCCTGCCGGAATGGTGATGGTGCTTTCTGTTGCCGATGTCGTTTCATTGATCGAGCCGTAATAGAGGATATTACCGTTGCTGTCGGTCAGCATGGCGGTGACGTTGGTGTAATCGGCTGAAAGGGTACTCAGCGCGGCATGGTTGATTTTGAGTGTGGTATCTGAATAGCCATACA
>JAFUPO010000045.1 GCA_017481185.1 Clostridia bacterium
AAATAAGAATTCCCTTTTCGCACTCGCCGCTGGCCACAGCGCAGGCAGCCTTGTAGCCATAAATGGGATAATCGCAGCTGCCGGGCTCATAAACGCCAAAGTCCTTGTAGGCAAGGCCCATTTCATCCAAGAGGCCCATAATTTCCTTTTTCATTTCCAGCGCCGTATGGTCACAACCCAGTGCAATCATGTCATTTCCCTCCAAATCACATCATTACTTTTTATGCTTGCGCAACCCGCCCACCAAAAAGCGGAGCACATTCACGATCACCGCGCAGGCCACAGCCCACCAGTAGCTATCCACGGAGAATTTGCCCTCCAGCACCTGCGCGCACAAATGCACCATCCATCCGTCAATGAGGATGGAAATGACCCCCAGGGTCAGGAAATTGAATACCCCTGTCACCAGCCGGGCAATGGGCCGCAATACCAGATAGAAGGCTGCCAGCATTCCCCCAGCGATAACCGCCTGGCTCCAGTCCAGCGCGTTCACGCCCTCCAGCAGGTACACCCCCAGGGGCACCCCCGCCACCGTGGCGGCCAGACGAAAGATCATGTTGAACATGGAGATGTTTTTGCGAGAGGGAAGCTTTTTGAAAAAAGATTTTCCTCTCGCGCTCTCCTTTCAAAAACTTTCATTACTTCATCCGGAAGCAATCATGCCCCAGAGCACTTCGCTTTCGGAAAATGGGGTGCAGGGGATTTACCCCCTGCCAGGGTTCAGGAACAGAGCCCTTGGTTAAGAAATAAGCATTGCATCTCCGAAGGAGAAAAAGCGATACCGCTCCTTCACAGCCTCTTCATAGGCCTCCAGAGCGTTCTCCCGGCCCATGAGGGCGGAGATAAGCATCAGCAGGGTGCTCTCAGGCAGGTGGAAATTGGTGATCAGCGCATCCACCGCCTTGATCTTCACCCCCGGAGTGATAAAGATGGCCGTATCCCCCTGGCCGGGATGCACAATGCCATCCGGCGTGGAGGCGGTCTCCAGGGTTCTCACCGAGGTGGTGCCCACGCACACGCACCGGTGGCCTGCTGCCCGGGCGGCGTTAATCTTGTCCGCCGCCTCCTGGGTCACCTGGTAAAACTCTGAGTGCATCACGTGCTCCTCAACATTTTCCGCCTTCACCGGGCGGAAGGTGCCCAGGCCCACGTGCAAAAGCACCGGTACGATCTCAATGCCCTTTGCCTTGATGCGCTCCATCAGTTCAGGGGTAAAGTGCAGCCCAGCCGTAGGCGCGGCGGCGCTGCCCTCCTGCTTGGCGTACACGGTCTGATACCGGGTCTGATCCTGCAATTTCTCGTGGATGTAGGGGGGCAAGGGCATTTCGCCCAGCTGATCCAGGATCTCCTCAAAGATCCCCTCATAATGGAAGCGAACCGTGCGCCCGCCAATCTCCTCCACGTTGCCCATGATTTCGCAGGTGAGCAGCCCGTCGCCAAAGGTGCACACCGTGCCGGGCTTGAGCCTGCGGCCGGGGCGCACCAGGGCCTCCCAGTCGTCCTTATCCAGGCGCTTTAAAAGCAGCACCTCCACCGGAACGCCGGTATCAGCCTTCACGCCCAACAGCCTTGCGGGGATCACCTTGGTTTCGTTCACCACCAGCACATCCCCGGGGTTCAGATAGTCAATCACATCCCGAAAGACCTTATGCTCCCTGACCCCCGTATCCCGGTGGCACACCAAAAGGCGGCTCATGTCCCGGGGCTCCATGGGGGTCTGGGCGATCAATTCTTCCGGCAGGTCATAATAAAAATCACTGGTTTTCATACGGTATCCTTATACGTCAAATTTCAGTTGATTATGGTCCGCGCCGCCAGGCATTGCGCGCTTCATATGGTCGTAGGCGGCCTGGGTGCAGATGCGGCCCCGGGGGGTGCGCATCAAAAAGCCCAACTGCATCAAAAAGGGCTCATACACGTCCTCAATGGTCACCGCATCCTCGCCGGTGGTGGCCGCCAGGGTATCCAGGCCCACGGGGCCGCCGCCAAACTTGTCCATCATGGTGGCCAGCATGGTGCGATCCACCCGATCCAGGCCCAACTCGTCCACCTCCAGCATGGTCAACGCTTCCTTGGCTACGCTTTCGGTGATCACGCCGCCGGCCTTTACCTGTGCAAAGTCGCGAACCCGCTTAAGCATCCGGTTAGCGATACGGGGGGTGCCTCTGCTGCGCCGGGCAATTTCCAGGATGCCCGCGTCATCCGCCTTCACGTTGAGAATACCTGCGCTGCGCCATACGATCTTGGCCAGCTCCTGGGGGCTGTACATTTCCAGCCGGAAGGTGATGCCGAACCGATCCCGCAGGGGGGCGGACAATTGCCCCGCCCTTGTGGTTGCGCCCACCAAAGTGAACTTGGGCAGATCCACCCGGATCGACCGGGCCGTGGGGCCTTTGCCGATCATGATGTCAATAGCATAGTCCTCCATGGCGGGGTAAAGCACCTCCTCCACCTGGCGGGAGAGGCGGTGGATCTCATCGATAAACAAAATATCGCCTGTAGAGAGATTGCTCAAAATCGACGCCAGATCACCGGGCCGGTCAATAGCCGGGCCGGAGGTAATGCGGATGTTTTGACCCATCTCCCCGGCCACAATGCAAGCCAGGGTGGTTTTGCCAAGACCTGGAGGGCCGTAGAGCAGCATATGATCCAGCGCGTCCCGGCGCTCCAGGGCTGCCCGCAGATAAATGGAAAGGCTCTCCTTCACCGTTTCCTGGCCCACGTATTCCCTGAGGCTGTGAGGGCGCAGGGATTGCTCCAGGCTATCATCCTCCGCCCGGAAACCGCCTGTCACCAACCGTTGATCTTCCATCATGGGCCCTCCTTACATACCGGCCATGGCCCGCAGGGCCAGGCGGATCAATTCGTCTGCGTGGTCGGCCTGACCCCGCACCTTCCCAATGGCGCTGCGGGCCTCCATCTGGGTATATCCCAAGGCTTGCAGGGCCAGCATGGCCTCCTGGGCGGCGTCCGCCTCGGGGGTGGCCATGACCATGCCTGCCGGGGCCGCCTGATCCACATCCTCCTGAGACACCTTATCCTTCAGTTCCAGGGCGATGCGCTGGGCTGTTTTTTTGCCGATGCCCGGAGCCCGCGAAAGGGCGTTCACATCCCCCAGCACAATGGCCAGGCTCAGATCCTTCAAGGGCATGGCAGAAAGGAGCCCCAGGGCCGTTTTGGGGCCCACGCCGCTGACGCCCACCAATCTCAAAAACATACTCTTTTCCTCGCGGGTGGCGAAGCCGTATAGCTCCATGGCGTCCTCTTTCACGGACAGGTGGGTGTAAACCTTCATTACTTCACCCGCTGCCGGCGCGCAGGCCAGGGTGTTCATGCTGCAATTGATTAAGTAGCCCACGCCCCCCGCCTGGATCACCAGCTCGTTGGCGCTTTTGTCCGCGACCTTGCCTTCAATGAATGCGTACATATGGTTTGGCTTTGGGCGAGGGGAAAACTTTTTGAAAAAAGTTCACCCCTCGCGCTCCCCTCTCAAAAACTTTCATTATTATCCAAAACAATCGCACCGAAAGGCTCCCTCTGATGAGGAAGAGATCATCTCCCGCCCATTTCACCCGAAAGCAAGTGGAACGAAGTACGCACCCCGCTTCGGGAACCGGGGTCCAGGGGCTCATCCCCTGGCCGGGGCGGCTGCTTGACAGACGCCCCGACGTTTCGGAACGCGTCAAGTTGCTGGGCGCGGCCGCAATTTGGCGCAAAGCAAACATCTGGAACAGGTGTTTGCGGGCCAATATGCGCCGCGCCGGAGTGATGTCCATGAAGGACATCACTCCCATAGCTACTTCATTCTGAACATTTCCTTCGCGTGCAGGCTGTGGGCATGGGTGATGGCTGCGGCAATGCCGTCAGCCGCATCGTCGGGCTTGGGGCTCTCTTTCATGTTCAAAAGCAGCTTCACCATCTGCTGCACCTGGTGCTTGTCCGCCTTACCCCAGCCGGTCACTGCCTGCTTAATCTGCATAGGCGTATATTCATACAAATTTTCGGTATATTCAGCCGCCGCAATGATGGCCGCGCCTCGAGCCGCTCCCACCGACAGGGCGGTGGTCACGTTCCGGGCAAAAAACAATTCCTCAAAGGCGATGTCATCCGGCTTGTAAATGGAGATCACATCTCGCACACCCAGCTGAATGGCCCTCAGCCGCTGTGACTGGGGCGTGCCTGCCTTGGTTTCCACAACGCCGTAGCCCAGCAGCTTCAGCCTGCCGCCCACAGCCTCCACCACGCCCCAGCCCAACAGGGCCAGGCCCGGATCGATGCCTAAAATAACCATGGGCACCTTCCTTTATCGATCACATAGCTAACCATTTTTAATCATACGGCGAGAACACCCGTTTGTCAACTGCAAGGATAACAAATACGCGCTGCCAATTGAAATGCAGGCGGGTACATAGTATACTAAAATCAGTTTTGATCGGTTCTTTCTATCGCAGTGGGAGGGCTCGCCATGAAAAGAATGATTCGTTTTTTCGGCATCCTGTGGGCGCTTTGTTTGCTGCTCATTGCCCCAGCCTTGGCTGACGGCTCCGCTTCCTACAGGCTATGGGTAG
>JAFUPO010000046.1 GCA_017481185.1 Clostridia bacterium
GCTATGGCGACTGGGCTATCGTTCAGGGTCCCCAGGCTCACTTCTGGGGCGGCACCTGGCTGCTGGCTCCCACCGGCTCTGACAACCCCACCATGCTGGCTGACGTGATGGACACCTTCATCAACGATGAAGAAGTCTGCTCCAACCTGGTCGAAAAGGAAATGCAGTTCTCCAACAACCAGGCTGTGAACGCCAAGTTCGCTGAGGATCCCGAGTATGGCAACGCCTTCCTGGGCGGCCAGAATGACACCGCCGTGTTCGTTGAACTGGCCAAGAACATCAAGTTCGAGAACCAGACCATCTACGATCAGCTGCTCAACGAAGGCCTGCAGACCGCTATGCAGGAATACTACAGGGGCTCTGTGGATGAGCAGACCGCTCTGAACAACTACTACAATTATGTCAACGAGACCTACCCCGCCATCATGACTCCTTAAGATGGTTCCTCGTTAACGCTATGGACCGAGGCAAGGCATCTGCCTTGCCTCGGTTTTCAAAACCGGCGTGCTGCCGGGGGTATGACCTTTTCATCCAACTAAGCCGTATTAGCTTGCAGGGGGGATACGATTGACTGCTAAGATTTCGCGAAACAAAAGGCGTGGGGGCGTCAGCTATGCCAAGTGGGGGTACATCTTCATTGCGCCCTTCTTTGTGGCCTACATCCTGTTCACGCTGACGCCGCAGATCCTGACCGTTTACAACAGTTTTTTTGAAAACTACCGCAACGGTCTGCAGCAGATCGGCCCCAATTTTGTTGGTCTGCAAAACTATGCAAAGCTTTTCACGCCGGATAATACCGGCAACATCGGCATCCTTAAGTATTTTGGCAACACGATGTCTCTCTGGCTTATATGCGCTATACCGCAGATGATCATTGCGCTTTTGCTGGCTGTGTTTTTTACCAGCAGCCGCCTGCGCATCCGAGGCCAGGGGTTCTTTAAATCGGTCATTTATATGCCGAATCTGATCATGGCGTCTTCGTTTTCAATGCTGTTTTTTACGCTGTTTTCCAATGTGGGCCCCGTCAATCAGGTGATGATGCAATTGGGGCTTCGCACCGAGGCGTTTGATTTCTTCTCAACCGTTCCTTCCGTGCGGGGCATGGTGGGCGGCATGAACTTTTTGATGTGGTTTGGCAACACCACCATCGTTTTGATGGCTGGCATCATGGGCATTGACCAGAGCATTTACGAATCCGCAACGCTGGATGGGGCAAGCGCATGGAAGGTGTTTTATAAAATCACCGTGCCCCTGCTGATGCCCATCATCGTGTATGTGGTCATCACGGCGCTCATCGGCGGCTTGCAGATGTTTGATGTGCCGCAGGTTTTGACCAACGGCAAGGGGATGCCCAACCGCACCAGCATGACCATGGTAATGTATCTGAATAACTTTATGACCGCCAGCAAGAATTACGGTATGGCTGGCGCGGTGAGCGTGGTGCTGTTCATCATCTCGGGCCTGCTGAGCATGGTGGTGTACCGCTCCCTATCCAAACAGTACAAGTAAGGAGGCAAGCCCATGAAAAACAACGAAAACACCAAAGGGCGCGTGCGGCTTGCCCTGGCCCGGGCAGGCGTTTATGCACTGCTGATTTTCTTAACGATTCTGTGCCTGTTCTCATTTTATATGCTCATTATCAACGCCACTCGCTCCAACGGCGAATTGCAGGCAGGCTTTACGCTGTTTCCCAGCACGCATTTTGTTGAGAACTTTGTAAACGCCTGGAACGACGCCTCCATCAACATCCCCCAGGGCTTGCTCAACAGCTTTTTTATCGCAGCCAGCACAGCGCTGCTTACCTGCTATTTTTCGGCGCTGACAGCCTACGGCCTCCATGCCTATGATTTCAAGCTCAAAAATGCTGCGTTCATCTTTATTATGGCGGTGATGGTGATCCCCAAGCAGGTGTCTGCCGTGGGCTTTGTGCAATTGTGCATGAAGCTGGGGCTGACCAACAATTTTTTGCCGCTGATTCTTCCCACCATCGCGGCGCCTGTGGTATTCTTTTACCTAAAGCAGTATATGGAAAGCGTGCTGCCCATGGAGATCGTAGAGGCGGCGCGGGTGGACGGCTCCCATGAGTTCAGAACCTTTAACGCCATCATCCTGCCTATGCTCAAGCCGGCTTTGGCGGTGCAGATGATCTTTAGCTTTGTAGAATCCTGGAATAACTATTTCATTCCGGCGCTTCTGCTGGATAAGGCCCACATGAAAACCGTGCCCATTATGATCGCCCAGCTGCGCTCGGCAGACTACTCCAAGTTTGACATGGGCAAGGTGTATATGTTTATCCTGCTGGCGATTCTCCCGGTGCTGCTCGTATACATTTTTCTGTCCAAATCCATCATTAAAGGCGTAACAGCCGGCAGTGTGAAAGGATGACACCCATGAGGTTTGGCTATTTCGACGACGCGAAAAAAGAATACGTGATCACCACGCCCTTTACGCCCCTGCCCTGGATCAATTACCTGGGCAATCAGGATTTCTTTGGGCTGATCAGCAATACCGGCGGCGGCTATTGCTTCTACCGCGACGCCAAGCTGATGCGCCTTCTGCGCTACCGCTACAACAACGTGCCAGCGGA
This sequence comes from Clostridia bacterium, assembly GCA_017481185.1. The sequence continues at coordinate 2,588 of JAFUPO010000046.1, forward strand.
TATTGGCGGGCGCTTCTATTATATTCGCGAGCAGGGCGAGGCAGCCTGGAGCCCGGCCTACCATCCCTGCGATACGGAATTGGATAGCTACCGCTGCCGCCACGGCCTGGGCTACACCGTGTTTGAGAGCGCCAGAAACAGCCTCCAGGCCCAGCTTGCCTGCTTTGTGCCCATGGGCGAAACCTGCGAGGTTCACAAACTGACCCTGAAAAATGTGGGGGAAAATGAAAAGCATATTCGCCTCACCGGCGCAGTGGAATGGTGCCTGTGGAACACGGTGGATGACGCCGCCAACTTTCAGCGCAACCTGAACATTGCCGAGGTGGAGGTGGAGGGCAGCACGGTCTACCACAAAACCGAGTATCGGGAGCGGCGCAACCACTACGCCTATTACGGCGTAAACGCGCCTCTGGCGGGGTTTGATACCGCCCGGGATGCCTTTTTAGGCCACATGGGCGACTGGCGCAATCCCGCCGCGGTAAAGGCCGGGGCTCATACGGCCAGCATGGCCCACGGCTGGGCGCCTATTGCGGCCCTGAGCGTGGAGGTCATCCTTAAGCCCGGGGAGGAAAAGAGCTATGTATTCACCCTGGGCTACGGAGAAAATAACAGGGCGGAAAAGTTCATCGCCCCCGGCGTGATCCGCAAGGACGGCGCTTACAGGGCCCTGGCCCGCTTTGCCGATCCCGCCAGCGCAGACGAGGCCCTGGCGGAGCTGGCCGCCTACTGGGAGAACCTGTTGAGCACCTACCAGGTGCGCAGCGGCGATGAAAAAATGGATCGCATGGTGAACATCTGGAATCAGTACCAGTGCATGGTCACCTTCAACATGAGCCGCTCCGCCAGCTATTTTGAAAGCGGCACCGGTCGGGGCATGGGCTTTCGGGATAGCTGCCAGGATCTTCTGGGCTTTGTGCATATGGTGCCTGAGCGGGCCCGGGAAAGGATTATCGACATCGCCTCCGTGCAGTGGGAGATCGGGGCGACATATCACCAGTACCAGCCCCTGACCAAGCGGGGCAATAACGATGTGGGCAGCGGCTTTAACGATGATCCCCTGTGGCTGGTGGCCTGCACCTACGCCTATCTTGCAGAAACCGGGGATACCTCCATCCTGGATGTGCCCACCCCCTTCGACAATGTGCCGGGCAGCGAGCAGCCCCTGATGGAGCATTTGCGCCGCAGCGTAAACTTTACCCTGAACAATCGGGGCCCCCACGGCCTGCCGCTTATCGGCCGGGCGGACTGGAACGACTGCTTGAACCTCAACTGCTTTTCCACCGAGCCGGGTGAAAGCTTCCAGACCACAGGCCCCAGCGAGGGCCCGGTGGCCGAGAGCGTGTTCATTGCCGGGATGTTTGTGAAGTATGCCCGGGAGTATGCGGATATTTGCGAACTTGTGGGGCTTAAAGAAGAAGCCCGCCAGATGCGCGACGCCGCCGAGGAGATGACCCGCTGCATCGAGGCCTATGGCTGGGATGGCCGGTGGTTCCTGCGGGCCTACGACGCCTATGGCCATAAGGTAGGCAGCCATGAATGTGACGAGGGCCAGATCTTTATTGAGCCCCAGGGCTTCTGCGTGATGGCCGGGGTGGGCAAGGAAAACGGCAGGGCCCGGCAGGCGCTGGATTCTGTGCGCGAACGGCTGCTGGGTACCTACGGCGTGGAGCTGCTGGCTCCCTGCTACACCGTGTATCATGAGGAATTGGGAGAGATCACCAGCTATCCCCCGGGATACAAGGAGAATGGGTCGGTGTTCTGCCATAACAATCCTTGGGTGAGCATTGCCGAAACGGTATTGGATAACGGGGACAATGCCTTTGACCTTTACCGACGCATCTGCCCGGCCTATCAGGAGGATATTGGCGAGATCCGCCGCAGCGAGCCCTACTGCTATGCGCAAACGGTCGCTTCCCGGCAGTCCTTCTCCGAGGGCGAGGCCAAAAACTCCTGGCTCACCGGCACCGCTGCCTGGACCTTTGTCAACATCAGCCAGTACATCCTGGGCATCAAGCCCACCTTGCAGGGCTTGTCCCTCCGCCCCTGCCTGCCCCAAGAGATGGCAGGGTTTGAGGCGGTGCGCCGCTTCCGGGGCGCGGAATACCGCATCACGGTCAAGCGGGGCGAAAACAAGAGCGTCACGGTGGATGGCCAAGCAGTAAAGGGCAGGATTATTCCTGTTGTGCCGGGCAAAACCAGCTATCAAGTTGTAATTGAGATTTGACCGACAGGAGAGGCAATGGGTATGAAACGATTTCCCAACAACTTTATCTGGGGCACTGCCTACGCCTCCTACCAGGTGGAGGGCGCGTGGAATGAGGAGGGCAAGGGCCCCAGCATTTGGGATGACTTTTGCCATGCCGGCGGGCATATCCAAAATGAGGATACCGGCGATGTGGCCTGCGATTCCTACCACCAGTATCTGGAGGATGTGGCCCTCGTTAAGAACATGGGCGCAAAGGTGCACCGGTTTTCTTTGAGCTGGCCGCGGATCTTTCCCAACGGAACGGGAGAGGTAAACAAAAAAGGCATCGCCTTTTATGACCGCTTTGTGGATGCGCTGCTGAAGGCGGGCATTGAGCCCTGGATCACCCTGTACCACTGGGATCTGCCCTCTGCTTTGCAGGCCCAGGGCGGCTGGGTGAACCGGGCTACGGTGGATGCCTTTAAGGCTTATGCAGAATATGTTGGCCGCCATTTTGACGGGCGGGTGCGTTGCTATATGCCTATTAACGAGCCCCAATGCATTACCACCTTGGGCTATGGCAACGGCGAACACGCCCCCGGCCTGCGCCTGAGCAATGAGGAAGTAGCTCAAGCCATGCACCATCTCACCCTGGCCCATAGCTATGCCGTTAAGGCCCTGCGGGCAGCCTCGTCCGTTCCGCTGACCATTGGCACAGTTACCTGCGGCAGGCTGTGCTATCCCAACACAGAGGGGGAAGAGGCTGAAAAGGCAGCCTATGAAGCCTCCTTTCGCCTTTGCGACGAAAGCCTCCACGATTGGTGCTTTACGCAGAACGTGTTTCTGGATCGGTTGTTTTTTCCCAAGGATTGGGCAGCCGCCCCCGAATTTCTCCGCCGGTATTGGGAAAGCGTGCCCGAGCAAGACTGGGAAGCTATGGAGAAGCCTGATTTCCTAGGTCTGAACGTATACAACGGCACCATGACCGATGCAAACGGGCATAGGGTAAAGCTGCCCGCAGGCTATCCCCACACGGCCATTGGCTGGCCGGTGACGCCGCAGGTAATGTACTATGGCCCTCGGCATTTGTACAAGCGCTACGGCTTGCCCGTTATTATTACTGAAAACGGGCTGAGCTGCAACGATTGGGTCTGCCTGGATGGGCAGGTGCACGACGCTGACCGCATCGACTTTTTAAAACGGTATCTGCGAGAGCTTCACCGCTGCATGGAAAGCGGCGTGCCCATCCAGGGGTATCTTCACTGGAGCCTGATGGACAATTTTGAATGGGCCATGGGCTACAAGGATCGCTTTGGCTTGGTGTATGTTGACTATGCCACCGGCCAGCGCATCCCTAAGGATTCAGCTAAATGGTATGCCCAGGTGATCCGCACAGGCGAAGTTTAAACGCCGGGAGAAAGCCCTGGCATCTCTAAAAGACCAGTCAGAAATGACTGGTCTTTTTGCTGTCTACAGCAGCTTTGGGGGCGATTTGCGAAAGCGCAGCCCTAAAGCGTTGAAAGCCTCCCGGGGCATAAAGGCGTATATATTAAGAAGATCATCACGATGAGGAGGCAGCAAAAATGATCCTGATTCAACAATGCTTGGTAGAATTTAAAAAGCATCTGATCTCTTTGGAATGTAGCCAGCACACAGTGGATAAATACCTTCGCGATATAAGACGCCTGGCAGAAATTGTAGGAAACGAGCTATCGCAAATGGAACAGCTGCTGTCGTTTAAACAGGAGTTGCACAAGCGGGGCTATGCCGTTCGCAGCATCAACTCAATTCTATCAGCCGTTAACCATTTCACAAGAGTTTTTGGCCATCCGGAATGGAAATTGCGTTTTTTAAAAGTGCAGCGCTCCACCTTTGCTAATGGTCAGAAAGAAATCGCACGCAGAGACTATGAGCGGCTGGTTAAAACGGCGGAAGAACGAGGGGACGAACGCCTCTCGCTGCTGCTTCAAACATTATGCGCTACGGGAATACGTGTCAGTGAGCTGCGCGCCATTACGGTGGAAAGCCTGCGGACGGGGATGGTGGAAATATACTCGAAGGCAAAGATTCGCGTGATTCTGATCCCCCGCAGCCTGTGCGTGAAGCTACAGGCCTATTGCGCCAGCCGCCGCATTGGAGCAGGCTGCGTTTTTATCACCCGCAAGGGAAAACCCTTGGATCGCAGCAGCATATGGAAACAGATGAAACGGCTAAGCAAACAGGCAAAGGTGACCGCTGGAAAGGTTTTTCCGCACAATCTGAGGCACCTGTTTGCGCGGTGCTTTTATCAGCGCTATAAGGATATTGTGCGCCTTGCAGACATCCTGGGGCACAGCAGCATGGACACGACGCGCATTTATACAATACAAAGCAGCTTAAGCGAGCGGCGGCGTTTGGAGCAGCTGGGATTGGTCACATAAGAAAAGGACACATAATTAGAATTATGTGGCCTTTGAGGCATATCAAAAAATGCCTCGATACCGAGCGCCAGTTTAAGTATACAACAATCCGCGACAAATAACAAGCATTCGTCATTCCTAAATAATTCCAGACCTTTCTACCCTTGTATTCTGTTTGAATAGGGAGACAATAGGCCTTTTTTTAGCCCTTGGCAAAGGCCACATAATTCTAATTATGTGGTAAAAAGCGGGGAGAGGAGGGGCGCAGCATGGCGATTGAGCTATACGTGCACAATCAAGAGGCGTGCCGCGCTGTTCAAACTCTCCTGGAAAGGGAAAACCGTGCTGCGGTAGTGCATCCGACAGGCACAGGCAAAAGCATGATCGCCTTTCGCCTGGCTCAGATGCATCCCCAGCAGCGCTTTCTTTGGCTGTCTCCAAGTGAGTACATTGTTCAAACGCAACTGGAAAATGTTCGCAAAGCGGATGAAACAGCCGATTTTTCACATATCCAATTCATGACCTATGCACGATTGATGCTGCTGGGTCCGGGCGAGTTGGCTGCCCTACAGCCAGACTATATCATCCTAGACGAGTTCCATCGCTGCGGGGCAGAGATGTGGGGAGCGGGCATCGAACGCTTGCTGTCCATGTACGAGCACGCACGATTAATAGGTTTGAGCGCCACCAAGATCCGCTATCTGGATCATCACAGGGATATGGTGGAGGAGCTTTTTGACGGCCACATCGCCAGTGAAATGTCTTTGGGGGAGGCCGTTGTGCGCGGCATCCTGCCGGCGCCTAAGTATGTCACGACCATTTATCAATATCAGAAGAGCTTGGAGAAATATGCCCAACGCATCCAAAGCATCCGCAGCAAGCGGCAGCGGGGTAAGAGCGAGAAATATCTGCTGGCGCTGCGCCGGGCTATGGAGAAGGCAGACGGGCTGGAGCAGGTATTTCAGCGGCATTTAACAGACAAAACCGGCCGCTACATTGTGTTTTGTGCCAATGTGGCTCACATGAAAGAGATGCACGCCCAGGTGGGGGTGTGGTTTTCTGGCATTGATCCACAGCCCCGGTGCTATTTCGTCTATGCAGATAGTGCTGAATCCTCTGAGGCATACGAGGCCTTTCGCCGCGATAACAGCGATCATCTTAAACTGCTTTTTTGCGTCAATATGCTTAATGAGGGCGTCCATGTGGAGGGAATATCGGGCGTAATCCTATTCCGCCCCACCATTTCACCGATTATTTACAAACAGCAGATTGGGCGCGCACTAACAGCGGGAAAAACGGCACAGCCCTTGATCCTGGATGTGGTGAATAATATCGAAAGTCTATACAGCATCAGCTCCATTGAGCAGGAGATGGAGGAGGCGGCCACACGCCTGCGAGCAAGCGGGCGGGGGAACCTGATTGTGCACGAACGCTTTAAGGTGATCGATCAGGTAGAGGATTGCCGAAGACTGTTTGGCCAATTGGAAGAGAGCCTGCACATTGACTGGGAGGAGTATTTCCTTGCAGCAAAGGAATACCGTGACGCAAGGGGAGACCTCCTGATCCCTCAGCGCTATGTTACCGATGATGGAAAGTGCCTGGGCGCATGGCTGAATACCCAGCGCTGTATATACAACGGGACCAAGCCTGGCAAGCTCACCCAAGCACAGATTGACAAGCTGAATGACCTTGGAATGATCTGGGACAATGTTGTCGATAGCGTTTGGGAAGAGCACTTTGAGCAGGCGGTTCGCTACGCGCAAAGGCATGGCAACATAGATGTTCCAGCGGCTTATGTGGATGATAGCGGGTTTGCATTAGGTAAATGGATCGCACGTATGCGCCTTAAGCGCAAGCGCATGGATACGTTGACCGAAAAAGAAAGAACGCAGCTACAGCAGCTAGATCGGTTGGGGATGATCTGGGACTGCTGGGACCATCAATGGGAAACCTGCTTTGCGTATGCGCGGCAATACTTTGAAGCTTATGGAAACCTGATGGTACCTTCCGGTTATAAAGCCGAGGATGGTTTTGCTCTTGGGCAATGGATCTTTAACCTGCGGGCCATCCGCCGCGGAGTTATTGCCAACCGCCAGCTTACTGCGGAACAAATCATTCGGCTGGATCAGATCGGTATGTTCTGGGGCGATGTGAAGGATGAACGGTGGATGGAATGGTACAGTGTGGCCCAGGAATATTACAACGCTAACGGCAATCTGGCCGTGCGCAAGGATTTTGTAACGCCGGATGGCCGTGCCCTGGGGGTTTGGCTGGTAAACCAGCGGGCTGTTCGCAGAAAAACCGAAGGCACGCCAAAAGCAATGCCCAAGGAGCGCATTCGCCTGTTGGATGAGCTGGGGATGAGATGGTAAAAGCGGCTAAAGGCATTTCTTTATTTATGTTACGAATTGGAGGCTAGGTAGTGTGAACTGTTTTACCCGGATCAAACTTATTTATAAAAATCTGATTAAGTATCTTCCGCTGTTGGAATGTCTTGTGCAGCGTGAATTGAAAAATAAATATCGGCAAAATGTACTCGGCTATATATGGTGTGTTCTGAGCCCCCTGATGGTTATGCTGATTATGAATTTTGTGTTTTCACATATGTTTCGAAATAGCATTGCCAACTTTCCTGTTTATCTGTTTGTTGGTCGAATGTTTTTCACTTTTATTACAGACTCCACGCAGTACGCCTGCCGTTCTATTGTTGCCAACGGCCCTCTGATGCGCAAAACCCGCATACCTAATTATATTTTCACATTGGCGTCAATGCTTAGTTCAGTGGTCAATTTTGTGTTTTCGTTGGCTGCCTTTGCGATTGTGCTTCTTTTCACGCAAACGCCGCTTACCATCCATGTGGTCATGTTCCCCGTGATCTTTTTGGAGATGTTTCTTTTTTGCATGGGAACGGGTTTCTTCTTGGCGCAGGCTAATGTGTTCATACGTGATACGAGCTTTATGTATTCTGTCTTTATCACCGGTTGGATATATTTAACCCCTCTTTTTTATCCCATCGAAGCGTTACCTGCCACGATTCAATATTGGATCGGCGCGCTGAACCCTGCGTATTGTTACATTCGCATGGGGCGCATGATTTTTTTGGAAGGCGTTTGGCCCCATGCTGGGATTCTGCTCAAAGGCCTCCTTTGGAGTGTGGGCGCGCTCGCTGTTGGATTGTTCTCCTACAGCCGCAGCAAGGATAAGTTCATCCTTTATGTGTGATTCAGAAAGGTATAGCACCATGAGCAAAACGATTATTACAGTGGACCATGCTTCTGTTCGCTTCAACTTGAACGCTAAAAAGAAGCTGTCGTTGAAGGAATATGCCAAGGGGATTTTTAATCGAGATCTTTATTTTAATGAGTTTTTTGCGCTCAAGGATATTACCTTCAATGTAAAGGCGGGGGAAAGCTGGGGCTTTGTTGGCGTAAATGGCTCCGGCAAATCCACGCTGCTCAAGCTTATTACTGGTATTCTTCGGCCTTATGAGGGAGCCGTGTGCGTAAAGGGCTCCATCGCCCCCCTGCTGGAGCTGGGAGCTGGCTTTGATCCGCAGCTTACGGGCCGCGAAAACATTATCATGAATGGCTTGATCCTGGGCATGACAAAGAAGTTCATTCTCTCTCAGTTTGATTCTATCGTAGAGTTCTCTGAATTGGAAAAATTCTTGGATGTGCCTTTAAAAAACTATTCATCCGGTATGAAATCGCGGTTGGGCTTTGCTATCGCCACCTGCGTGAAACCTGACATTCTGATCGCTGACGAAGTGCTGGCTACGGGCGACCGAGCCTTTCAAGCCAAATGCGAAGAGCGAATGAGGAGTTTGCTGTCCGGAGGAACCACGCTTTTATACGTGTCCCACTCGCCCAATGCAATCCGAAAAATGTGCGACCATGTGATGTGGCTGGATCATGGCCAGATCAAAATGATGGGCGAAGCCAATGCTGTTTGCGACGCCTATGAATCCAATCAGAAAACAGCTAACTAACGGAAAGGAATCTCCATGATCAGCGTTATCATCCCTACCTATAATCGTTGCAAACTGCTGCCGCGTGCCATCGAAAGCGTGCTGTCACAGACTTTTACGGATTTGGAATTGATCGTTGTTGACGATGCCTCCAGCGATGAAACGCCGCAGCTTATGGCTTCTTACAGTGACCCCAGGGTGCGCTATATCCGTCAGCCTGCCAACCGGGGCGCGTGCGCAGCCCGCAACGTTGGCGTGCAAGCTGCCAAAGGAGAGTATATCGCCTTTCAGGACAGCGACGATGTTTGGCTTACAGACAAGCTGGAAAAGCAACTGCCATTTCTGGCATCCTCGGGCGCTGACGTCGTTTTTTGCGCATTTCGTCACTTCACGGGCGAGAAAGCCGGGGCGGCTAAGATCGTGCCTGATCCCTCTCAGGTAAACAGCCCCATTACCAGTGAACAGCTGCTTATGGGAAACGTTATCAGCACCCAGACCATTTTGGGCAAGCGCAGTTGCTTTATCCAATATCCCTTTGATGAAAGCTTTCCGCGGATGCAGGACTGGGAGCTGGTTCTTCGATTGGCACAGCACTGCCGTATCGCCTTTCAGCCCCTTGCGCTGGTAGATGTTTACCTGCAAAGCGATAGCATTTCCCGCAACCCGCAGGCAGGGCTGACGGCCTACCTAAAGCTGCGTGAAATGTATCGCGAAGTGCTTGCCCACAGCGATATGGCAGCCCGGCAGTTTGCGGTGGGCGTTGCGCTTATGGCGTGCCAGTGCGGTCAAAACCCTTGGAAGAGGTATCTGGGTTTTATCGCCCCGGGCCTAAAGCTTTCAACCAATCTGTATCTACTTCGCCGCAGCGTTCAGGCGCTGGTACTAAAAAGATAAAACATAATGCGTATGAGAACGAAAGAAGGGTAATATTCCATGAAGATCGCCGTTGCAGGCACTGGTTACGTGGGTCTCTCCCTGGCTGTTTTGCTATCCCAGCATCATCAGGTGACCGCTGTTGACATCATTCCTGAAAAGGTTGAAATGATCAATAATCGCAAGTCGCCCATTGGCGACGCCGAGATCGAGGCGTATCTGGCTGAAAAGGAGCTTTGCCTCACCGCCACCTGCGATGCGCCCGCAGCCTATCGCGAGGCAGAATTGGTCATCATCGCAGCCCCTACCAATTACGATGAGCAAAAGAACTACTTTGACACCTCTGCTGTTGAAAACGTGATCGAAACGGTTCTTTCGGTGAACCCGTCTGCCCCTATGGTGATCAAATCCACCATCCCGGTGGGGTACACCCAAAGCGTTTGCCAGCGCTATGGCTGCGAGCATATTCTTTTTAGCCCCGAATTTCTGCGGGAGGGCAAGGCCCTTTACGACAACCTGTACCCCAGCCGCATCATTGTGGGCGTGCCCGACGGCGATGAACGCTTGCAGCAAACAGCCCATACCTTTGCCGCCCTCCTCCAGCAGGGCGCTCTCAAAGAGAATATCCCCACCCTGTTCATGAAGCCCACCGAGGCCGAAGCGGTAAAGCTTTTCGCCAACACCTACCTGGCCCTGCGTGTCAGCTATTTCAACGAACTGGATACCTACGCCGAAATGCGCGGGCTGAATACCCAGGCCATCATCGACGGTGTGGGCCTGGATCCCCGCATTGGCACCCACTACAATAATCCCTCCTTCGGCTACGGCGGCTATTGCCTGCCCAAGGATACCAAACAGCTGCTGGCCAACTACAAGGATGTTCCCCAGAACCTGATCGAAGCCATTGTGAATGCCAATCAGACGCGAAAGGCCTTTGTTGCTGAAAGGATTCTGAACAAGGCTAACTATGCCCCTAAAAAGAGGGCAATCGTCGGCATCTACCGCCTGACCATGAAATCCGGCTCCGACAATTTCAGGCAGTCTGCTATTCAAGATGTCATCAAGCATCTTATGGCCGAAGGGGCGCAAATTGCCATTTATGAGCCTACCTTGAAGGAAGAGACCTTCTTCAACTGCCGCGTAATTACCGATTTGCAGGAATTCAAGCAAACGTGCGATGTCATTGTCGCCAACCGTTTCGGCAATGAATTGGCAGATGCGGCTGAGAAGATCTACACTCGGGACATTTATTTCCGCGATTAACAGCCCCAAATGTCTCGTAATGAGCCATAACGTTTGCAAAGCTACGAAAATCAGTTTGTATGATGCACATGGAGGACATGAGGGTTGAGCAAGTGTACGATCAGTGTAATAATTCCTGTTTATAATGGCGAAGAATATTTGGCAGAATGTCTCGATAGTGTGTTGAATCAAACATACAAAAATCTCCAGATTCTCTGTATCAACGATGGCTCAACCGATAATTCATTAAATATCCTCAATGATTATGCGACAAAGGACTCGCGGTTCGAGGTAATTACCAAAGCCAACGGCGGATTATCTCACACCAGAAATACAGGCATCGCAGCCGCAAAAGGCAAGTATATCCTGTTTCTGGACTGCGACGATATGCTTATCCCCGAGGCGCTTTCGCTGCTTGTTGAGCAGGCCGAGCGCCAGCAGCTGGATGTAATCTATTTTGATGGCGATGTCCTTTGCAGTCCTTCCGAGGCAGACAGTGAAGAGATTCAGCGGTATAAGCAGTTGTACTATTGCAAAACGTCTGTCAGCGGTGTTTTGCAGGGGCCGCTTATGTTTCGTACGTTATTTGAAGCTCAGAGTTACCGTGCAAGCGCTTGCCTGCAGATGCTCCGAAAAGATTATTTGCAGGCTAACAGACTGAACTTCAGAGAAGGTATCTTCTATGAAGATAATATTTTTACACTAAAAAGTATGCTCATGGCTGAGCGAACCGGTTATCATCACCGCCGGTTATATATGCGGCGTATTCATGAAGGTTCTATCGTTACATCCCGAAAGGACTATCGTCATCTGCGCAGCTATGTCATTGCGGCCAATGAAATCCGTAATTTTGCCTTTGCAAATAGCTTTTCAAGCGAAGTGGCTGCGGGCATTGCTGCACAGGTCAGATCGCTGCAGGCCCATGCTGACCAGGTCTATGCTGCATTGAGCATTGAGGAACGCGAAAATGCTCAGCAAAACGATCCATTATATCACCTTGTAACGATCATGGTCTGCCAGGATGTACCCAGTGGTATCTTAAAGAAAATAGCTGTCAAAATCCGCAACGCCATTGTAATGCTTCAAACCCAAGGGTTACGTGCTGTTATTAAGCGCATAATCGGGCCTCGCAATGTAATGCGCTTAAAAAAACTGCGTGGCAGAGATACTGCGGAGCCGCAGGGTTGTTCTGTCTATGTGCCAACTGCCAATCTGGTTGTTTATACCAGCGCTCCCTTTGATGCTCAGACGCCATTTGTCAGTGTTGTATTGCCGGTATATAACGGCCAGGATTATCTGCAAACCACGATCAGCTCTTTGCAGGCTCAAACGCTCAAGAATACCGAATTCATCTTTGTAGATGATGGTTCTACCGACGGTTCGGTCGCTATGCTCGAACGAGCGATGCAAACGGATGAACGCATCCGCCTTATTCGGCAGACCAACACCAATGCCGGTGCTGCCCGCAACAATGGGCTGGCTAATACCCGCGGCAAATACGTGGTTTTTCTGGATTCTGATGATACTTTTCATCCCGATTTGCTTGCTCACGCTTACGACAGGGCTGAAGCCTTTCAGGCTCAGGTCGTATGCTATGATGCGGATGTTTGTCGCCATCCTGATATGACGATCGAGACGCCGGCCTGGCTACAGCACTCTCGCCAGCTGCCGACAGAGCTCTTTTCTGCCCAGCAAAAGCCGGATCATATTTTCCAGCTGCTCAATCCCTGGACTCATTTTTACCTCCGCAAATATATCCAGGAGCAGGGCTTTCAGTATCAATCGCAATATGCCACCAACGATGCGCATTTTACGATGATGGCCATGGCGTGTGCTGAACGCATCATCACACTCCCCGAGATTCTTGTCCATTACCATATTGGGCGCAGCGGCAATATTCAATCCCGCAAGTCCAAATACCCCCTGACCGTTTTCAATGCGTTCTCCCAAACCTTTGCTGAGCTGAAAAACCGCGGCGCTTTGGCCGCTGTGGAGTGCGAATTGGTCAGCAAAGCGATGGAATCCGTTCTTCGAGAGTTGGAAACCCTTCGCACCGAAGAGAGCAGGCAGATTCTCTTTGACAGGCTTCACAATGGCGGCATGAAGGAATTGGGTCTTGACTATTTAATAGCCAACCCCAAGGCACAGTCGCGTCTGGGGCGTGACAAAGTGAAGCGCTGCAAACAAATCGTCCGGATGTCGTGGGATGAATTCAGCAAAACTTGTCTTCCCATGGATTAAACATACCTACAAATATGGAGGTGCTATCTATGTCCACGATCAAAGTTTCGGTGATCCTTCCGGTATACAATGCCGAGCGTTTTATCGGCCAGTGCCTAGAAAGCATACTGCAGCAGCAGGATCAAGCGCTGGAATTCATTTTTGTTGATGATGAGTCCACAGACCGATCGGTAGAAATCATCCGACAATATCAGGAGAAAGATTACCGCATCCATCTGTTGATGCAGCCTCACGGAAACGCAGGCGTTGCCAGAAACAGGGGACTGGCACAGGCCAAAGGTGAATATGTTCACTTTATGGACAGCGATGACTGGTTGATGCCTGACGTTTATACGGATTGGTATGATTTTGCCTGCAAAACCCGTGCGGACGTCTGTAAAGCATTTTATTACCGTTATAATATGCAAACAGGCGTCACCGAACAGAGAGGCACTTCTCCGGATAAGAATCGTTTATTCATCAGCAATCTGCGCACAAGCCCTCAGCATTTCTTTTCCAGCCCGGTAGTGCCCTGGGATAAGCTGTACAACAGGGATTTTCTTATAAGGAATCATCTGCAGTTTGATGACCTTCTCTGCCGTAATGATAGAGGTTTCTATTTTGAAATGCTGCTCTATGCAGGACGAATCGCCATTTATCCCAAAGAAGTGTTGACATATCGGATCGGCAATTCGGATCAGTTGAGCAGTACAAAAAGCTTTGATAATTTTGATTGCTGTTTCAAATCTTTCGATAGGATTTGGCCTCTCTATAACCTGGAAAAGGATCAAATCAAGCAACTACTTATTAAGGCAACTGTGCTGGATTTCAAACACTTTTATGATTTGGCAGTGGGAGAAAAACGGCAGCGGATGCATAAACAGTTGCGGGATTATATGATGACCATGGATTTCGGCTGCTTTGGTCAAAAGCTGACTGAGCAGAGCTGGTTTGAATTCTATGCGGATATCTGTGGTCTCCCCAAATTGACAAACGAACCCAAACATGAATCAGACAATCATCTCATAAAGCAATTGCAAAAAGAGCTAAATGCCCAGAAGGCTATCAACAACCAGCTTAAACACGATTTAGCTTTGATAACTGGTAGCAAGTCATTTCGAATTGGCAGGATGGCAACCTATCCGGTGCGAAAATTCCGCAGTATGCTGCGCTATAAAAAGACGCATACGCTGGGCGAAACCATCGCGTATGGGAAAAAGAGCATTGCGCACACGCTGCATCTTGCTCCCAAAGCGCAGAATATTTCTGTTGTTCCGTCAAAGCCCGTGATCGATATGGGAATTCAATCGCCAACGCGAAGCCCTAGAGTGATCGTTTCACTGACAAGCTTCCCTGCGCGAATTGGCACGGTGCATCATACGATCGAAACACTGCTTAGGCAGACCTTCCGACCAGATATGGTGATTCTTTGGTTGGCAGAAGATCAATTTCCCCAAAGAGAGGCAGATCTTCCTGCGGAACTGCTTCGCTTAAAGGGGTTTGGTTTAAACATCGATTGGTGTGAGGACCTTCGTTCCTATAAAAAGCTGATTCCTGCACTGCGCAAGTATCCGGAGGATATCATCGTTACGGTAGATGATGACGCATATTATCAAGAGAATTGGCTGGAGCTTCTCTATCGCTCATTTGACGAATCCCAACGGGTAGGTAAGCAGAGGATCCATTGTCATCGCGTGACCAAGTTTTATAAAGACGCCTTGGGGGATTGGAAAATCATCCCGGCCTCTAAAGAAACCTATAAACGTCCGAATTATCTGCATAAGTTGACGGGTCTCGGCGGTGTTCTTTATCCTCCTCACAGCCTGCATCCGGATGTGCTGGACACAGAACTGTTTGCCCATTTAGCTCCAACGAACGATGATATTTGGTTCTGGCTGATGGCGATCCGCAATGGAACACGCATCAAAGCGGTGGATGGAAGCCAGCCTACGCCGTCATTGATCAAGGGTACTCAAAAGATGTCTCTAATGTCTATCAATGACAAGGGAGAGCAGCTGTTCTGGAAGGATTTTCAGCGGGTCGTTGCGCATTATCCCGACGTACAGAAAAAGCTGGAAAGAGAATGGGAGTTGCTGTATCCGTTGCGCCATTCGCCCAGGTACTATGCTCAGCTTAAAGAGTCTGATTATAGCAAAGAATTGGAAAACTATTATGCGCTGGTTACCGGAAACGACATTGATCTTGATCAGCCCAGAACCTTCAATGAAAAAATCACATGGCTTAAGGTCTTTGGAGCAACGCCTGAAAAGACGCTGCTGGCAGACAAATATCTTGTCCGCGACTGGATTAGCGATAAAATCGGCAGCGAATATCTGATCCCTCTGGTTGGCGTATGGGATCATGCTGACGAGATCGATTTTAATGCGCTGCCGGACAGCTTTGTTCTCAAAGGCAACCATGGCAGCGGCTGGAACATCATCGTTCGCGATAAACATGATCTGGATTGGGAAGCAACCAAGCATACCATGGAGCAGTGGATGGCCAGCAATTATGCCTATCAGGGCCTTGAAATGCATTATCGCGATATTCCGCCGAAAATCATTGCAGAACAAATGCTGGTAAATCCCGACGGCGATGATGACCTTCGCGATTATAAGTTTCTTTGCTTTGGGGGCAAAGTGTACTATGTATGGGTCGATACAAGCAGATACACATCCCATTGCCGTGATGTGTTTGACCTTGAGTGGAATCGGCTGCCTGTACGGTTGGAGTATCCAAACGCTGAATCAATTCCTCAAAAGCCCAAGAATTTTGAAGCAATGGTGCGGCTGGCGGAAAAGCTATGTGAGGATTTTGCATTTGTGCGCGTAGATTTCTACGATGTGGGCGGGAAAATTTATTTTGGAGAAATGACCTTTACCTCAGGAAACGGACGAGAACAGTTTATTCCGCCTGAATACAATCTAATTTGGGGCGATTTGATTAAGCTGCAGGAACAACGGATTCAAACCTGATCGCAAACGCTGGGACGCTCACCAAAAGCAATTTCTGCAAGCTTGAGGATCCGGTTTGCGCAAGGCGGTTCATCTCCAACGGAGGTGAGCCGCTTTGCTTTGTTGATTCTGTTAAAAGCGGCGAATAGCGAGCTTTTTTGCCGCCCCCGAATGCAGCTCTCTTAGGGCTAAACTAAAAATCAAACTATTACATCTCCCTGAGCAGGCCCTCAAGCCCGCCAAGAATTTTCTTGACAAGTGTATACAATGTTGCTAAAATAAATCCTGTTCATATGAAATGCGTTTGAGCCGAAAGAGTAGGGCCAAGGAAAGGCTTGAGAGAGTTGCCGGTGGGTGCAAGGCAATAGCCAAGTAGCTGGTTTGAAGTTCATTCGGCGAGCAGTGTGCTGAACCCTTTAGTAGGTACAACGGGGGCGACCGTTACATCGCAAAGACTTTTAAGCCTTACAAAGGTCCTGGCCGCAAGGTCAGGTACGAAAGCAGAGTGGTACCGCGTATTTTACGCCCCTGTTTAGTCAGGGGCGTTTTTATTTGGATTTTGCCAGCCTCAGCGCGCGAGGCTGACGAATAGATACGAAGGGAGAAAACGACTTATGAAAAAGATCCTCGCTATCCTCAGCTGTCTGATCCTCACCCTGGGTTTGGCCCTGCCTGCCTGCGCGGCGCAGTACACCATTGGTATCTGCCAATTGATGCCCCACGTGGCTCTGGACGATGCTTCTCAGGGCTTTATGGATGCTATCGACGAAGCGATGGGCGAAGGCACGGTAGAGTTTTTGTATCAGAATGGCCAGGGCGATTCCGTTACCTGCACGGCTATCGTGAACGACTTTGTGGTGAAAAAGGTGGATATGATCCTGGGCAATGCCACCGCCGCTGTGGAAGCTGCCGCCAATGCCACCATGACCATCCCCGTTCTGGGCACCTCTGTGACCGAGTATGGCGCAGCCCTGCATATCGATGATTTTGACGGCCTGGTGGGCGGCAACATCTCCGGCACCAGCGACCTGGCGCCTCTGGATGAGCAGGCCAAGATGATCCTCAGCCTCTTCCCCGAGGCGAAAAAGGTCGGCCTTTTGTACTGCTCTGCCGAGCCCAACTCCGCCTATCAGGTAAAAAAGGTTCAGGAATACCTGGAGGCTGAGGGCGTTACCTGCACCCCCTTCCCCTTTGCTGATTCCAACGACGTGGTGGCTGTTTCCACCGCTGCCGCCGCTGCCTCCGATGTGATTTATATCCCCACCGATAACACGGCCGCCA
>JAFUPO010000047.1 GCA_017481185.1 Clostridia bacterium
AGGAGGCTGACCGCAGTTTCCATAATGCGCTGCACGACGCCTACTATACCGCTCGGGTGCTGCAAAAGCTGCCTGAGCCTCAAAAGGTGCTGAATCATCCCCAAACGGCCAAGGTGCTTATTCATGAGCGACGGGGCGGGCGGATGCGCTGCCCGGCCAAGGCTTATGACAGCTTGGCCAAGGCTTTTGCCGCGGCCAGCTCCCCCAAGTGTTCCGCCTGCGGCAAAGAAATGGCTATGGACGGCGAATATGTTTACCAGACGGGCGATAAATATGTGGGTGTAGCTTTGTGCCAGGATCACGGCCAGCAGTTTGTGCGCCTGCGGCTGGAGCCCTCGGATGACACCAAGGTGTTTATGGCGATGCAGGTGGAGCCCCTAAAGCCCCTGAGTCGCGCCTATGTAGCAACCAAACGGCTGTGCGAGCACCGCCCGGAGGATCTGGAGGAGGCGCTTCAGGAGGCAAGCCGCAGCAGTATGCCCTTCGACGATTGAGGATGAAGAAGGGAGAGACCGAAGGAGGAACCTTCTGTTGGAAACGGTTCAATGGATGTTGAACGTCATATATAATATATTGAGCATCTTCCTCATGATCATGATGGTCTATCAGATCTATCTGACTATCTTTGGCTTCACACGCAGAACAAAGGATTATCGGGATCATGATCCCAAGAGTCGTTTTCTGGTGCTGGTGCCTGCCCACAATGAGGAGAAGGTCATCGCGGGGATCATTGAGAATTTGCAGCATATGGAATACCCCAAAGAGCTGTATGACTTCTTTATTATTGCTGATAATTGCACAGATCGAACGGCAGATGTAGCCCGGCAGATGGGCGCAAGCGTCATCGAAACTCACCGCGCTTGTCAGGAGGAACCCACCGGTAAGCCCATTGCCTTGCGCAAGGCTCTTGAGCAGATCGGAAATTATCATGAAAAATATGATCTCATGATGATTTTTGACGCAGATAACCTGATGGATCCCAATATGTTTCTGGAGGTTAACAGCCAGTATCTGGACAAGGGCAAGCCTGAATTGATCCAGTGCTATCTGGGCGCTAAGAACCAAAGGGGGTTTGTGCCCTGGTTCTACTACTCCAGCTATACCAGCACCAACCGCTTTTTGCAGTTGGCCAAATACCGCTTGGGGCTCAATTGCTCCGTGGGCGGCACCGGCTTTGCCATCAGCACCGAGTATCTCTATCAGCGGGGCGGCTGGACGGCCATGTCGCTGACGGAGGATTTTGAGATACAGGTTGAAGCCACGGTGGAGGGGCGGCGGGTTTTATGGAACCACAATGTTCGTATCTATGATGAAAAGCCCCGAACCATGGCTGCCAGCATCCGCCAGCGCACCCGCTGGGCGCAGGGCCATTTCTTCGTCTGTTTTCGTAATACGGGCAAGGTGCTTTCAGCCATGGTGCATCGCCGTATCTCCATCAAGGAAGGGATTTCGACCCTGACCTATATGTATAGCCTGATGCCCTACCTGGCGGCGACTATTCAGTTGCTCATCAATGGATTTTTTTGGATTTCCAAGCTCAGCCAAGGCGCTGCCTCTGGGGCGGCGATAGGCGATCTTATCATGGGGCTGGCGGGGTTGACTGTTGGCTTTATGCCCCTGTATTATATCGCTG
>JAFUPO010000048.1 GCA_017481185.1 Clostridia bacterium
ATTATGGGCGAGGCAACGCCCGAAAAGCTGGAAGTGCTTCGAGAAGCTGACGCCATCTTTCGCCAGGAGGTAGAGGCCAGCGGGCAAGGGCGCAAGCTGTGGCAACATTTTGCCATGCTATGCCCCAATCCCATTGACGGCAGCCCGATTGTCTGCTTGCGGGCTGTTCACGCCTCTGACGGCTCCAAGGCCATGCCCGGCCGCCTGCCCTATGATCTTCTGGAGCGCACTACTGCCCGCATCCTGGATTCTTTGCCTGTCAGCCGGGTGCTGTATGACCTGACTCCCAGCACACATTATACCGGCATCCAGTGGCAGTGAACATGATTATCTTCTTAGGGCTTGTTGCGCTTTTAATCGTTTGCGCCCTGTACCAGGGGTTGGATACAGGCCGGTATAGGATTGCCTCTGCCAAGCTGGCTAGAGAGACGGAGATTCGCCTCTGCCTGGTTACGGATCTGCACAGCGTTACCTGGGGAAGAGGGCAATCCCTTTTGATTCAGCGCATAAAGGCCACGAAGCCGGATGCAATCCTATTGGGCGGCGATATTTTTGATGATAAATTTGATAACGCCTTCTCCCCTGTGGAGGAACTTTTAAACGGAATCCAAGGGCTGGCTCCCTGTTTTTACGTCACCGGAAGCCATGATATATGGACCTGGCGGATGGCCGATATTGAAGCGCTTTTAAAGGGGTACGGCGTGGCTGTTTTGCACGGCGAAACCCTCCCTTTAACAGTGCGCGGCCAGAGCCTTTGGATCTCCGGCATTGACGAGCCAGCAGCCGCCGTGCCTGCCGGGCAGATGGATGAGGCGGCGTTTTATCGCCATTGCTTATCGGCTTTTGAGGGCCTGAATCCTGCCAGATTTAATCTGCTTATAGCCCACCGACCAGAATTTATTGAAGACTATGCTGCGCTGGGCTTTGATCTGGTGGTTTCTGGCCACTGCCACGGCGGGCAAGTGCGCATCCCCTTCATCCTCAATGGTCTGTTTGCGCCCGGGCAGGGGCTTTTTCCCACATATGCCGCAGGCAAATATCAGGTGAAGCACACCGCTTTGATCGTTAGCCGCGGGCTTCATTTTGCTTGGCATCTGCCCCGCATTTTCAACCGGCCGCAAGTGGTTCAAATCACACTAACCGGTAAAAATTGAAAGAAGGTCTGCTTATGCACATTTGCGACACTCACTGCGATACGCTCTACGCCCTTGGGATTGAGCATAAAAAGAATCCTGACATAACGGCTGACAGGCTCAAAGCTGGCGGCGTGACCCTGCAATGCATGGCCCTGTGGACAGGCCGTGAAGGCCTGCGGGGGGATTACGAGGGCATTGTAACCAAGGAGCTGGAGGCTTTGGAGGCCCTGAAGCAGCGGGGCTTTGTTCAGGTAGATGATCCTTCCCAGGCCCAGGAAGGGCAGCTTTCCATCCTTTTGACGGTGGAGGGCGGCGAGGTATTTCAAAAGGGCCTGGAAACCGTATCCTACTGGCGGGAAAAGGGCGTGCGCATGGCCGCCCTTACCTGGAACAACGAAAATCGCATCGGCTTCCCCGCCAAAGCAGGCCCCAAACCCGGGCTGACAGATTATGGCGTTGCGGCAGTGAAGGAGATGCAGAAGCTGGGCATCGCTGTGGATGTATCCCACTTAAACGAGCAGGGCTTTTACGACATTTTTGCCAAAACGGATTTGCCGCCCCTGGCCTCTCACAGCTGCTGCCGGGCCCTGTGCGACCATAGCCGCAACCTGACAAACGAACAGCTGAAGCTGATGATTCAAAACGGCGGCTATATCGGCGTAAATTTCTATCCCTATTTTCTGACAGGATCTGAGCAGTGCTCTTTGCAGGATGTGGTGCATCACATCGATCACATCTGCCAGCTGGGCGGCGCTAAAAACGTGGGCTTCGGCTCTGACTTTGACGGCATCGAATGTGCCCCTGTGGATCTGCAACATCCTGGCGATCTGCCTGCCCTGATGACCGCGCTTGAAAAGCGGGGCTATACTCCCCAGGATATAGAGGCGATTGCCGGGCGCAACCTGATGGATTACTTCGCCCGCATCAACTAAATCAAAGGAGCTGTTTATGAACGCTATCATCCAGTCCCTGTTTAACCGCAAATCCGTTCGTGCTTTTGAAGAAAAAATTATCAGCGATGAGGACAAGCGGTTGATCCTCACCGCAGCCATGGAGGCCCCCACCGCAGGCAACCAGCAGCTTTACACCATTTTGGACATCACCGATCAAAAGCTTAAAGAGACCCTGTCACAAACCTGCGATCATCAGCCCTTCATCGCCAAAGCGCCGCTGGTGCTGATCTTCTGCGCTGACCAGCAAAAATGGTATGATCTGTTCGTGGAGGGGGGCTGTCAGCCTCGCAACCCCGGCGTGGGCGACCTGATTCTGGCGGTTGAGGATACGCTGATCGCCGCCCAAAATGCCGTGGTGGCAGCTGAAAGCCTTGGCATCGGCTCCTGCTATATTGGCGATATTTTGGAAAACTGTGAAACTCATCGGGAGCTTTTGAACCTGCCCGAGTATGTGGTGCCCGTTGGCATGGTGGTGTTCGGTTATCCCACCCAGCAGCAGAAGGAGCGGCAAAAGCCTCAGCGCTGCCGCCTGGAGGATATTGTGCAGGAAAACACCTATGTTCGCCGGAACGGCGCTGCCCTTCGCCGGATGTTTGAGAAGGAAACCCGCACCAAGTCCTTTGAGGAATGGAGCCAAGCTTTCTGCAACCGTAAATACAATTCAGCTTTTTCGCAGGAAATGAGCCGCTCTGCCGCGGTCTACCTGAAAGCCTTTCAAACAGAAGCGTGATAATTTGATTTTCCGGGTACAAACTAAAGCCGAAGCGTTGCTTCGGCTTTTTTGATTGGATGTGATATAAGTGATCCGCCTGGAAAATATCTGCAAAGCCTATCCCCTGGGTCATGAAACAGTTACCGCCCTGGACCATGTGAATTTAACCATCGCGCCTCGGGAATATGCCGCCATCGTAGGCCCCAGCGGCTCGGGCAAATCCACCCTGATGCACATTCTGGGCTGCTTGGATAATCCCACCAGCGGACGCTATCTTCTGGACGGGCAAGATGTATCCGCCCTGTCCGAGGCCCAGTTAGCGCAGGTGCGAGGGCAAAAGATCGGCTTCATTTTTCAGGGATTTCAGCTGCTTCCCCGGCTTACCGCCCTGGAAAACGTGGCGCTGCCCCTGATGCTGCAAGGCCTTTCCCGAACCGAGCGCCTTGCAAAGGCCCGCCAGGCGCTGGATAAAGTGGGCTTGGGCCAGCGCCTTGACCACAAGCCCAGCCAGCTTTCTGGCGGCCAGCAGCAACGGGTGGCCGTAGCCCGGGCGCTAATCCACAACCCTTCAGTGATCCTGGCAGACGAGCCCACCGGCAACCTGGATCAAGGAGCTACCCGTGACGTGCTCAACCTTCTGGAATCCCTCCACCGGCAGGGGCATACCCTGGTAGTCATCACTCACGACCCGGCCATTGCACGCCAGGCGCCCCGGCAGATCCTGGTTGAGCAGGGTCGGCTGCGGGAGGCATCGGCTGACAGGTTATTTCCTTTACGGCAACCCACTCCAGCCACTCTGGGCTGATATAACCGGGGGCCAGCCATTGAGCTGCATCTTTCTCCCGTAGGATCACTGGCATCCGGTGATGGATATGGCGGATCCCAGGGGCGGCCTCACGGGTCAGGATCACCAGGGCAGGACCGTTTTCCTCATGGCGGTATAAGCCTGCCAGATAGGCGAATTCCTCATTGACGGGCTCCAGCGCATATTTTTGCTTACCCAATTGGTGCTGTTCCCACTCATAGTACCCCTGGGCTGGAATCAAGCAGCGGCGGCAAGCCATAGCTTCCCCAAAGGTGGGCTTTTGCGCCGCCGTTTCCACCCGGGCGTTAATCAGCCGCTGGCTGCCTTTAAAGCCCTTAAACCCCCACTGCATGAGAAACCAGCCGGGGCGCTGCCTGCGGTCGTTAGCCTTAACCGCCACCCACTGGCTGGGAAAAATCTCCCCTTGGGCCATTTGCTGCGCCTGCTCCCCATACTTTCTTTGCAGCTCCCCCAGCATTTCATTCCAGCCCTCGGGATTAAAAAAGTATCGCCCGCACATCACAGGTCACCGTCTTCCTCATCCACTTCAATGAACCAGTATTCCCCGTCGTGGAAGAGGAAAATCTGTCTCTCCTCCACCCGACAGATATAGCGGATGCCCGCACCCCCAGCTTTCAAAGAGGCTGCCGGGCGCACGTCCACAATCTGGTCGATGTGCACGATGGGCCCCTCCTCCGTGCGGAACATCAGGGGGCGTATGCGCCCATCGGTCAAAAAGTCCGCCCGGACTTTCACATACCGCTTCCAGGGATTTTCCGGCCTGCGCCGCTCCGTATGCATGTTTCTCACCCCTTATACAATACGCCCACCGGATGGATAAGCTGATCCTCCTTGGGATTCACCTGCGCGTATCGCTCATCCGTCAATTCCACGCCCCGGCGAACCGCCTGGTGACCATAGCGCCTGCGCAGTTCATCCACCGAGGCCTCCAGTTTTTCCAGGTGCAGCCGCCTAATTTCGCGGCCCATCAGGTCCAATTGCACCGGCCCCTGGCTGTCGCAGAGCATGGTGCATTGCAGTCCCACGCTGCGGTAGGGGAAGCTCTTGGCGTAATGGGCTTCAAACAGCGCCATAGCCGCCCCTACGATTTCATTTGTTAAGCAAGAGGGCTCCGGCAGTATACACTGCCGGGTGGTGGTTTTAAGCTCCGTGGTGCGGGCGCTGATGCCCACGCACCGAGCCTTGAAGCCTGTCTCCCGCAGCCGGGCCGCCACGCTTTCTCCCAGCACAAAAAAGATGCACCGGGCATCCTCCAGCGTCCGCAGATCATGGGGCGGGGTGGTGCTGTTGCCGATGGACTTCACCGCAGCCGCCCCATCAATGGGCATCACCGGAGAACATTCCTCCCCATTGGCAAAGGCCCGCAAAAGCAAGCCATTTTTGCCCAGCCGCTTTTGCAGCACCATGGGCGAACACTGAGCCAATTCGCCAATGGTTTGGATGTTGAACTGGGCCAGCTTTCTTCGGGTGGCCGGGCCCACAAACAAAAGTTCCTCCACCGGCAGCGGACAGACCTTCTGGCGGTAATTGCCCTGAGAAATCACCGTAACTGCATCAGGCTTTTTCATATCGGAACCCAATTTGGCAAAGACCTTATTGAAGGAAACACCGATGGAAACCGTGATGCCCAGCTCCATCTTGATGCGCTCACGAATAACATGGGCCAGGGCCTCACCCTTTTCGATCGTCATCTCTTGAGCGGAAATATCCGCCCAGCTTTCATCCAGGCCAAAGGGCTCAATGCGGTTGGAGTAATCCGTCAGGATGTCCCGCATCCTCTGGCTCCAGCGGGTATACTTGGCATAGTCCGGCGGTACGCAGATCAGGTCCGGGCATTTCTGCCGGGCCTGCCAGATGGCCTCCCCCGTCTGCACGCCGTATTGCTTGGCGATCTGATTCTTGGTCAAAATGATACCGTGGCGGCTTTCCGCCTCTCCTGATACGGCTACCGGCTTATCCCGGATGGCGGGGTCATAGAGACATTCCACGCTGGCGTAAAAGGAGTTGGCATCCACGTGCAGGATCATTCGGTTCATTTCTTTTCGCTCTATTTAAGAAAATTTGTTCGTATTTATTATAAAAAAAGCGAACAGGAAAGTCAACAGGAAAAAAGCGGAGGAACAGTTGCTCCTCCGCTAGGCTGATTATTTAGTTTTCTTTTCGTTTATAGGTCAGCATCGAAATGCAGCCAAGGCTTCCCAACAGCAGGGCTGTCCACAGCGCCCAGTCAGCTGAATCGCCAGTTTGGGGAATCTCAACCTTTTTCAGCACCTCCAGGGTAAAGACGGGGCTTTCATCCGTTTCGTTATCAGTGCTGGTCACGATGCATTGATAGCGATCGCCATTGTTTTTCAAGGCAGCTGCACTGATAACAAGGCTGGCACGGTTCTCGCCAATATTACGCCAGCCAGTGCCGTCATTAAGATTGATCTGCCACTGATAGAAAGCGGCGTTTGTTGCCTCAACGGTCAGGGTAACGCTTTCCCCCTCGTAAACGGAGGCTTTTTGATCCGTGGTAGGCCAAGTGACCTCTGGCACGATAGCAGCAGGGGCCCTTTGCACCGTCACCACTGCCGAGGCTCTTTGGGCGCTGTCACCCTTTGCGGCAGCTGTAACGGTAATGGAAGCAGCGGTTTCGTCTGCGCCGATGGTCAGCAAACCGTTGGCGGCGATCCCGGTAGCGGCGCTGCTATGGCCAGTGACCGACCACTGCACCGTATCATCAAAGCTGCCGGTGCCTGTAACTGCGGCGGTGAAGCTCTGGGTACCCCCCGCAACAACAGTGGCCGCAGCCGGAGTAACTGTTACGCCGGTAATGGCGGCCGGTTCATCCTCCCAGATGGCATAGAGCGTTCTGTTCTGATCGACCACAAGGGATGTGATGACCTCGCCGTTTTCGCTCAACGCCCAGCCCTTGAACCGCTTGCCGTTCGGCGCTGCAAAGGTACACTCAGGCAGCGGATAGCTGCCAATCACCTGCGCCGCTGCCATGCTTCCGCTGCCGCCGTTGGCATCGAACGCGACCTTATAACCGATCAAATCAACATTAACGGTGAACTTGAATGTGCCATAGGTTTGACTGGTAAGGGTCAGCACAAGCTGACCGGAGGCAGGCGCTGTCTGTGCAATGGTGGTAAATTTGAGGCTGGCCTCGTTGGATCCCCCTGTGAACGTCGGCGTAACGCCGCTGATAATCGAAAAGCTGCCCGTCACAGCCGATACAGGAAGCTGCAGGGCTGCATCCGGGGGGAGCAGCGAGGTGAGAGTGAGCGTAGGCGTATGGCTTACGTTATACAGCCCTTCCCACGCAAGGGTTTGCGTAAGCTCAGGGGTATGCTGCCAGATGGCGAACAGCTCCGTATCTTTGCTTACGGCGATAGACGTGGTGCTGATCACCTCGCCATCCTTGCTGTATGACCAGCCCTTGAAGGCCATGCCGCCGGGCACGGTGGTTTCGGGGGCAGTGAACCCACAGGCCGGGAGCGTATAGGTGCCATCCGCGCTGCTTACCACAGCTGCGGCCATGCTGCCCGTGCCGCCGTTTTTATTGAAGGTGATCTGCACTGCCTCAAAGCTTGCCGATACCTTCACATTGCTTGCAGGCATTTTGAAGGTGTATTTCCCCTCAGCGTTGGGGCCGGATACCTCCACCGGCGCATCATTCGCATCCGTTACGGAAAGGGCCTTAAGCCCATAGCCGGGCTCCTGCGAAACGGTCAGGGTAATGGTCGTTTTTTCAGCGGCAGAAGTGGCGGAGGCCGTCACCTGGCCGTGCTGGATGGCAGCGTCTATTGCCACGCTGTATAGCTTGTTCCACTGGGCGTAGCGCCAGATATCGTAATCAACGGTAGGCGCCACAGTACTGCCATATGAGGCTGATGACGTAAAGGAGCTGTACCAGCCTTTGAACGCATAGCCCTCGCGGGACACCTGATCCTTGCCAGGCAGGGTCGCCCCTACGCCTACCTGAAACTCCATGGTATAGGTATCATTGGGCGTGACCTCTGTGATCCCCGTGCCCGTTATGACGCCGCCATCGGTTTTGAAGGTGATAACGCGCATCACGGGATCAGGGGTATCCACGGTCAGCTTAATCCACGGCTGAGCGCTGATGCCGTTGTTTGCCACGCCATTTGCCGTTGCATTGGCAGCAAAATACCGATCCTTGTCGGTGGTGCTGAAAGCATTCTCCC
This sequence comes from Clostridia bacterium, assembly GCA_017481185.1. The sequence continues at coordinate 7,821 of JAFUPO010000048.1, forward strand.
CCGCGTAGGTGTAGCGCACCGCCATGTTGGCGTCATCGGTTGCGGCGGAGTTTTGAAGTGCCTTGCCGCTGCTGCCGGTTGCATCTGCAATAACCCAGCTGTTTTGACCATTCAGAACCACGGAAGCTGCCACAGCATATTTAACGCCTTTGGCTGTTAGCGTACTGTTTTCTATGATAAGCTTATCGCCGGAAAAGAGGCCCACGCCGTGGGACGCGCCCTCAGCGCTAACGCTGCTGCCATTGGTAATGGTAATATTCATGCTGCGGATCCAGCCCAGGCCCCGGTCCAAACCATAGCCGCCGCCCTTGGCCACCACCCTGCTGTTATTAATCACCAGCTCAGAGCAGCCGATACCGCTACTGTATGAATTGGGACTGCTGCCCTTGCCGCCGGTTACTGCTATGTCAGCGTTAAGAATCGTAATCTTTTTGCCGGAAGCAGTAAGCAAGCCGCAGCTATTTGTGCTTGTGCCATACATTTTACCGGCAGTTGCTGTCAGCTTGCCCGTGCCGGTAACTGTCAAATCGCCATTTGAATAAACGCCTGCACTGTTGGATTTGGTGGTTGCATCCGCGCCGATAACGGTGGAGGCTGCATCCACACGAATCGTTAGCGCCGCCTCGGTGTCAGCATAGATGGCTGCGTTGGAGTATTTATTTCTCACGCCCTTGACATTCAAACCGCTGATTGCCAGCACATAGCCATCGGTTTCATTGCCCGTGATCTTGGCATTGCAGCTGCTGCCGGAAGATGCTGCCACGCTGCCGCTGCCATCGTTCACATAGTTGGTATCCAGCGCCAGCTGTACGCCGCCCACATAGACAGGCGATAAAACAAGCGCTTTTTTAAACGTGGCGGTTACGGCAACATTGCGGCCGGGCATAATGAAACTGTACACACCCTCAGTTGCCGCAATATCAACATCTTTTTCGCCGTCGTTGTACTTGACGGTGTCGATCTCATAGTTCGCGCTAGGGGTGATGGTCAAAGTGACGGTTTCACCCACCGCAGCCTTGGAGACAGAACTGCTGATGCTGCCGTTGGCTGCTGCATTGAGGGTGATGGTGTACGCGTCAACTGACTGTAACGTTCTGCTGACCGGTTTATGAAAGAAATAATCATTATCCGCATCGTATTGCGTCGGAACCTGAATCTCAGTCAATTTGCCGCAGTTATCAAACAGGAAGCTTGCGGATGCTGCGCTGTTTGCAGGCTCCTGCTTGCCCCAATACTTTACGGTGGATAATTCAGTACATTTTGAAAATGCGCTGTTGCCCAAAGTGGTAACGCTTGAAGCAATCTCCACACTGGTCAGTGCCTCGCACTCATAGAAGGAATAACCTCCCACATTGGTAACCCCTTGTGCAATAACTACTTTTTGAATTTCGCTTTTATACTCATTCCATGGCGTGGTTTGACCGTAGTAATTCACCTGCATTTGGCCATCGCCCGAGATTGTCAGGGTGCCGGTGGATTCATTAAACGCCCATGTGCAGCTGCCGGTCGTTCCGGTGATCTCCGCCTTTGCCGCCATGAATCCTCCCATACACAAAGTCAGCGCC
>JAFUPO010000049.1 GCA_017481185.1 Clostridia bacterium
ATTGGGCTAGGTTTTCACCAATGGAATCCTCCGGATCGGCATTGGGATACAAAAGCGCCTTGGAGCCGTCGGTCATGCGGGCCGAGGCGCTGAGGTAGGCGATCTGCCCGTCGGCCATCAGGCCATCCAGGGTGAAGGTCACGGGGCCTGCCGCATAGGTCTTTTTTTCCGTTTCCTCCAGCTGATTCTGCGCGCCGGTGGGCAAGGTCACGTTCCATTCGTTTTCAAACCAGCTTACCAGGCCGGTATTGACGGCGGCATAGGCTGCGGCCATCAGCGACACAATGATCAGCGCCGTGACGAGCACGGTGCGAAATACTGCGCGTTTCACAGGTTCTTCCTCCTTCACGGAGCGGGCTGCCGCTGTCAGCGCCTCCCGGCAGTCCGCCGGCATGGGCCTGAAGGCTTGTTGAAGATCCAATTCGTTCATGTCACGCTTCATGGGCTTCCAGCTCCTTTCGCAATTGTCCTTTGGCGCGGTGGATCCTTCCGCGCACCGTTGGCAGGGGCAGGCCCAGGGCCCGGGCCGCTTCCTCATAGGTCATGCCTTCGCAAGAGCAGAGCACCAGGGGCAGGCGCAGCTTTTCGGGCAGCGCCTCCAGGGCCATCCATAGGGTAGGATCAGGAGGCGGAACCGAAGGTTCCGGGATGTCTTCAAAGGAAACGAGGCGCTGCCTTTGGCGGCGGACGTCGTAACATCCATTGATCAGGATCCGGGTGATCCAGGTGCGAAAATACTTTTCCTCCCGCAGGGTGTGCCGCTTTTCCCAGGCCTTAAGGGCGGCGTCCTGTAGGGCGTCTTTGCAGGCGTCGTCGTTGCGGAGGATGGTATAGGCCACGCGGTAAAGCATCTGAGCGTGGGCTTCGATCTCTCCGGTGAAGAACTCCTTGTCCATCTGATCATCTCCTTGTAACGTTACACCTATTAGACGGTATAAAAGCCCCGTTCCTCACAAAGGCAGAAATATTTATTCCACCCCAGCGAAGATAGCATCCAGCAGCCTGCCGTCCTTGCCGCTGAAAATGGCCCAGCAGTCATAGCCTTGGGAAAGGGCCTTTTCATCCTTATAAAGGGCCAGCCACACCGGGGCGAACACCGCCTTTTCATCTATTTCCGTCAGGCCATAGGTCAGGGTAAGGCTGAGCACCTTTTCAGGCGCGGCAGCTTTTTCAAGGTTTGCCAGCGCCACTTCCTGCGAGACGGGTTCCATGAAGCCGATGGCTTCGCCCCGGCAGTAGTTTTCCCGCAGCATCAGCCAGCGGACGCCCTCGACGGTCACATAGGCGTAGGCGCTGAAAAAATCCTCCGGGCTGTTGGCCCCCGGCAGGCGGTAGCACAAATAGTAGCCCTCCTGCTGAACGCTAAGGCGGTCAACCTCCAGGGGCGGCTGGTTGGAGCTGAATCGGCCGCTGGTCAGGTCTGCTTTCAGCCGGGCTGTCAATGTGCGGATCCGCTCCAAGGGCATATCCAGCGCCCTTTCGCATACATAGCCCCTAACTCCCATTTGCTCCAGCAGCTCCTCTACTCTCTCCTGGGCCTGTGAGAGGCTAATGCAGGCCAGAACTTTGCGCTCCAATGGGCAGGCCTCCCCATACCAGCTGGCCAGCAGCAGGATGCCCTGGATGCTGGCCTCCGGCCCCTCATAGCATACCGCCTCCGGGGCGCAGTGGAGCCGGGCCCCGTCATTGAAAAGCCAGTCTCTTCCATCCTTGCCCGCAACTCCCGAATCGTTGAACCACTGGGGCTGCATATTTTGCGTAAAATCCCGCGGCACAGCCTCATACACCGGCAGGGCCTCGCCCTTGGCCGTTGCAAACAGCATAAGCGCCAGCAATACGGCAAGTATTTTCTTCATTAAATATAACACCTCCTGCCCATTAGACGGGCAGGAGGCGGTATATGTCACGGCAAGCTTACTTTTTTAGGGAACGACCTGCATCACAACCCCATCCAGCTCGGCAAGGTCAGGCTCATCAATACCTTCCCACATGGCGTATACGTAAACAGTCATCGTCTTTGGCAGCGTGCCGGTTCCAAGAAGCGGGAGGGTAAAGCTGGTGCAATTATCAAGCATGATCCCTTCCTGAGGCCGGAGCTTGCTGCCCCGCTCATCTACGGCGACAACCTCAACCCACACATCATGTTTATCTGTGCCTTCAGGCGCATCAGCCAGAAAGGTATTCAGCGGCGCTCCACAGTTCACCGTGATGGAAGCGGCCATCTGCGATACCGTGGCGGCAGCTTCGCACTTTACGCCGTTAATTTCACCGCTGCCCTTCATATTCACAACGGCACCCTCAGTCAGCGGAATGGCGGCGTCCATCCTGCCTACTTCACTGCGGTCATATTTAATGAAGCAGTTCTGCCCGTCAAACCACACGGCGGTTTCCTGCTGATACATTTTGATGGACACATTCAATTCGTTGCGGCCATTCAGTTCGGCAGGCAAGGGCGTTTCAAACTCGCGCATTTCGCAGTAAGCGCCGGTTTCGTCGTAGTTTTCCATTGCGCTGTAGGGCGGAATATCAACGCCGTCATCCGTTACCGTGTGGTCACTGGGGTATACTGTGTATTGACGGTAGCCAAAGGGGGTGCCACTGGTCACGGCAGCGTTGTATGCCTCATAGATCTCATGGCCGGGCTCGTTGCCGACCAGGGCGATGATCAGCGGTTCATTCGGCTGCATGGCAGCCAGCTCATCACTTGTGGGCGTAAATTCTTCCACATGACTAGGTTTGTCAATCCGATAAGCCAGGTTCAGAGACAGGCCATCGAAGTAGGCGCTGTCAACGGATGCTTTCACTTCGCCAAGGTGGGGATGGGCAATCAGGGCGGGTTCCGTTACGGTGAGGGTCGCGTAAGGAGCGACGGCTTTGTAACGCTCATCATGGGCTCCGAAAACATTGAAGAGATTAAAGTGTTCTGCAATCGCAGCCGTAGCCATGAGCATCACGGCGACAATCGCAAATACCAGCGTCGTTGAAATGGTTCTTTTCATGGGTTGAGCCTCCTTCCTCTCTGCGCTTACCGCAGCCTGGATGCGCATACGGCGCTGCTGGGAAGCAGCCAGCCCGGCAAGGCGCTTGTTGACTCGATCCTGTATCTCCTTCTCATTAATCATTGTACCACTCCTCCAAGCTGCTTTTTAGGCGGCGTTCTGCTTTATCCAGACGGTAGTGAACGGTTCTGCGGGAAACCTGAAGTACCTCGGCAACTTCCTGAACGGTTAAGCCCTGGAAGTAACGAAGGATAATCACCTGCCGTAAACCAGCGGGCAATGAAAGGATGGCGCGGGTCATGGTATCGTCAGGCAGCTGAAAGGGAATGGCCGGCTCCGGCAGATCATCCATGTTCACACGGCGGTCTATATGGATGAACCATTTGCTTCTGCGAAGGTCACGGCAGGTGTTTACAGCGATGCGCATGAGCCAGGTTTTCTCTGAGGCTTCCTTGCGGTAGCTGTCGTAAAACCGCCACGCTTTCACAAAGGTGTCCTGCACAGCATCCTCTGCCAGTGCCGTATCTCGAAGGAGCAAATAGCAGGTGCGCAATAGGGGTACCTCCCACTGAGCCATAGTTTGCTCCAGCCAAAGATCCCGCTCAGTTCCACGATCCATGTGTTCCAACCTCCTTTCACCTTAACAGACGAAGCAACCGCCCCAAATGTGCAAAGAAAAAAAAGACCCGATCGCTTGAGCGATCGGGTTGGCTCCCCAGGTAGGGCTCGAACCTACAACAACTCGGTTAACAGCCGAGTGCTCTGCCATTGAGCTACTGAGGAATATTAGAATCCGGCGGCGACCTACTCTCCCGGGCCGTTGCCAGCCAAGTACCATCGGCGCTGAGGGGCTTAACTTCTGTGTTCGGGATGGGTACAGGTGTGACCCCCTCGCCATTACCACCGAAAATTGCAACTATTTGATTTACGGTGTAATCCTAGCACTTTCACAGCCTGCTGTCAAGCACTTTTTTGAAAAAGCTTACAAGCTCATTAGGTCGTGAATACGCTCCCAGTCATCGCAGCCCAGCTCGCGCATCACGGCTGCGGCGTAGCGGTCGAAGGCCGTATGATCCACCAGGCGAAAAGCTGCTGCGCATACATCCACAAAGGCGCTTGGGTTAGTTTTTTCCCACATCCAGCCGATACCAAGGAACCGCAGCAGCGCATAAATGGCGCATAGGGCAACGAATTCATCCTTCAGGCTCACCGGCCGGTCCTGAAAGGGGAAGCGCACAAAAAACATATGGTTTACCAGCATATGCTCAAACCAAATCTCCCACTTAGGCAGCACGGTTTCAAAATGAGCCCGGGCCAAGGCGTACTTCTGAAAGGAATCTTCAAAGCAGGCCAGGGCGCTTTCGCCATAGGCGCGAATACTGCCGCTGCGCTCATCCAACAGTTCGATCATACCCCGGGCGATTGTCAGGCCAAAGTCTAAATGCCCTTGGGTCAGTTCCCTGGGTTCCAGGGGATGCAGCCGCCGCTGGCCGTGCAAAAGCCGCTCCACCTGTTCTTCATCTCGAGTGGCCAAAGCTTCATCCAAAGCCCACAGGGCATGACCGGTGGCGATGACCCGCTGTGGCATGGGCAGCAGCTGGTTCTGCATATGGCGAATCAGCCAAAGGCGAATCTTCTGCTCGCGGCCCAGGGTCTCAAAGCTTGTGGTGCGCTGCACGGGCCCGGGCACATCAAATGAAAGCTCCTTTTCAATAAACTCAATGGGCTCGTCGCGGTTAAAGAGCATCTCCAGCACCGCTTCACAGCTGTTAGCGCAGGAACATTCATAGCCGTTCTCTAACCTTACGCCCCTGGGATAGAGGCGGCACACATAGCTTAAGGCCCTCTCCCCAAGCTCTGCGTGCATGGCGCAACGGCCATCCTCCAAGCGCATGGGGCATTGGCCATCATACCGGGGAGAAATCTCGGCATAAGCCTCCGGGGTAGGATGCAGCTTGATGCGCAGGCCAACATCCAGCTTTCGCCTAAGCTCCGGGGAACAGTCTTCGCCAATCAGGTGATGATAATCCTCAACGGTAAAGGATATGGGCCAGCCCTCGCAGCAGGCTGAACGGCAGTCGCCCATTTTGCAGGCAAATTGCGGATAATAATCAGGCACCAGATAATCGTGCTTCTCAAGCAATGCAATCACCTTCTTTGGATCTCGGTCAAATTATACGCCTCATTATATTCTATATGCAAGATGTTTATGATTTTATCTCTAATTTTCTCTGTGCACCTAAAATTTCTTTTTATTTTTTTGTGCTGAAATTCTAGGCATTAGAAGGCCTTTACGAGCAAAAAGCCTCCAAGCGATGCTTGAAGGCTTAATGGCTCCCCAGGTAGGGCTCGAACCTACAACAACTCGGTTAACAGCCGAGTGCTCTGCCATTGAGCTACTGAGGAATATTGGGATCCGGCGGCGACCTACTCTCCCGGGCCGTTGCCAGCCAAGTACCATCGGCGCTGAGGGGCTTAACTTCTGTGTTCGGGATGGGTACAGGTGTGACCCCCTCGCCATTACCACCGGAAATCGTAACTTATTCAATTGCCGCACCTTGACAACTGCACACTCTTACTCCACTCTCTTAACCTTCAC
>JAFUPO010000050.1 GCA_017481185.1 Clostridia bacterium
ATCCCCCAGGCCCAATACCGCCGTGCCATCGGTGATCACGGCCACCATTTTTCCCCGGCGGGTCAGGGTGAAGGACTTGTCATAATCCTTTTGAATTTCCAAGCAGGCCTGGGCCACCCCGGGGGTATAAGCCAGGGCCAGATCCTCCTTGGTGTTGATAGGGGCCCGGCTGATCACTTCGATCTTGCCGCCCCATTCCTCATGCTTTTTTAAAGACAGCTCCTTAATATCCATAAAAAGGCTCTCTCCTTTTACCTCAGGTATGTTTGTGCCGCCGGTGAGGCCAAATGCTGCCCAAACCGATGCCTAATGCAATCATCAAAACATTCATCATCGCATGGATGCCCGTTTGCCCGCCCAAAGCGCTCTGGCCCTGGGCCAGGTAGCTCATGCACTGGTACAGGCCCAGTCCGGGCACCAGGGGAATAATAGCAGGGGTAATGAATACGGTTACGATCATTTTCAATTTTCGGGCTGCCCATTGCGCCAGCAAGGAGGCAATCAGCGCGCCGATAAACATTCCCAGCAAATCTGACCCGCCATAAAAAAGCACCAGCCAATAGGCCCCGTAGCCGGCCGCGCCAATGGCAGAGGCCCAGCCCAGGGAGCGCCTGGGGGCTTTAAGCAGAATACCAAAGCCCAGGGTGCCGAAAAAGCTGCTCAAAAGGGCTGTCAACAATCCGGTAATCATTTACAGCACCCCTTCCAGCACCAGCAGAAGCCGGGTCGCAGCCACGCCCCCTGCGGCAATCAGCGCAGCGGTAAGCAGGGCCTGCATGGCATGGCCCACGCCGGAGAGCATATCTCCCCGCATAAAGTCCTGCACAGCGTTGGTCATGGCTACGCCGGGCAAAAGGGGCATCAGGGTGCCTGCCACCATGGCATCCACCACGCCCAGGCCGGTGAGATGGTTGAACACCGTGGGGATCACCATGCATAAAGCGCCCCCCAGCAGGCTTTGCAGCACCTGGGAATACTGAAACCGATCCAGCCAGCCCAGCAGGCATTGCACCGCGATGCCGGTGACAAAGCCCATCAAAAAGTCCACCCAGCCGCCCCCGAACATCACCGCAAAGGCAGCGCTGGAGAAGGCGCAGGCCAAAACCAGCCAGCCGGGAGAAAAGCAGGAGCCGTTCTTTTTAATCGCTTTCAGCTCCGCCAGCACCTCTTGGGGCCCAATGAGCCCCTCTGCCGCCCGGCGGCTCACCTGATTTACCGCATCCACCTTATCAAGCTGGGTGCCGCCCCGGTGGGCCCGATACACTTTGGTTTCAATATCTCCATCAGGAAAGGTCAGGGTAATAAACACGCCGCTGGTTACCGCAAAGGCTTGGGCGTCCTCAGCGCCCAGGGCCAGGCCCAGCCGCTGCACCGTATCCTCCACCCGGTAGGTTTCCCCGCCGTTTTCAAGGATGATGCTGCCCGCCAGGCGTATGGCCTCCATAATTGAGGCTCTCTGCTCCATGTTGACCGCCCTCTCAGCCGATGCTCTCGCAGTTTTCG
>JAFUPO010000051.1 GCA_017481185.1 Clostridia bacterium
ACGAGATCGACGCTGTAGGCCGCCATCGCGGCGCTGGCCTGGGCGGCGGCCATGACGAGCGTGAACAAACCCTGAACCAGCTGCTGGTGGAAATGGACGGTTTCAGCCCCAACGAGGGCGTTATCGTAATGGCTGCCACCAACCGCCGGGATATTCTGGATCCTGCCCTTCTGCGGCCCGGCCGCTTTGACCGGCAGGTGACCGTAAACTACCCCGACCTGAACGGCCGCGTGGAGATCCTCAAGGTTCACTCCCGGGGCAAGCCCCTGGCTGAGGATGTGGATCTTGAAAACATCGCCAAGCGCACGCCCTTTGCCACCGGCGCAGAGCTGGAAAATGTGATGAACGAGGCGGCCATCCTGGCTGCCCGTGGCCGCAAGGATAAGATCACCCAGCAGCTCTTGGTGGACGCTATCTCCCGTGTGCAGATGGGCCCTGAAAAGAAGAGCCACAAGGTTTCCGACAAGGATCGGCGGCTGGTAGCCTATCACGAGGGCGGCCATGCCATCGTGGGCCATTTCCTACCTCATTGCGACGAAGTGCACCTGATCACCATCGTGCCCCGGGGCCAGGCGGCGGGCCATACCCTGTCTTTGCCCTCTGAGGAGCATGATAACCTGGGCCGCAAGGCGCTGCTTGACCGCATCGCCATGACCCTGGGCGGCCATGCCGCAGAAGAACTGGTGCTGGATGACATCTACACCGGCTCCTCCTCCGACTTAAAGCACGCCACCGAATTGAGCCGCCGCATGGTAACCCAGTTCGGCATGAGCGATAAGCTGGGCACCATCTACCTGGGCAGCGATCAAGAAGTGTTTGTGGGCATGGAGTTCGGTCAATCCCGCGAATACTCCGAGGCTGTGGCAGCCCAGATCGATCAGGAGGTGCGCGCCCTCTTGGATGGCTGCTATGCCACTGCCAAGCAGGTGATCACTGACCACATGGATCAGCTTCATGCCCTGGTCAAGGCCCTGCTGGAGCAGGAAACCGTTTCCCGCAAGGAGTTTTTGCAGCTGATGGAAACCGGCTCCCTTTCCCAGGAAGCAGCCCCTGAATCTGAACAGCCCCAAGAGGAAGCCTGATGCTGGCTGACCTGCACGTTCATTCCACCGCTTCCGACGGTCTTTTCTCCCCGGCCCAGCTTTTTGAGATGGGCCGGGAGGCAGGCCTGGCGTTTATGGCGCTGACCGACCATGACACCCTGGAGGGTCTGTCAGCCTGGCCTGCGGATGCAGCGGGGCCCCGGCTTATTCCCGGGGTTGAGATCTCCTGCACCCTCAGCTGTGACATTCATCTGCTAGCCTATGGGGTCAGCCCTCGCATGACGGAGCTAAACGCCTTTTTGAGCCGGATGCGCCAAGAGCGAGCAGAGCGCTTTGAAATCATGGTAGACAAGCTGAATCAGCAGGGTCTGTGCATTGCTCTGAACCAAATCCCCCTGCCCCCTTCCGGGAGCGTTGGAAGGGCGCATTTGGCCAGAGCCCTTTTTGAATCCGGCCAGGTAAGCAGCCTCCAGGAAGCTTTTAACCGCTATCTGGCCCCCGGCCGCCCTGCCTATGTGCCTCGGCCCAAGCGCAGCCCCAAAGAAGTGATTTGCCTCCTTAGAGAGCTGGGGGCAGTGCCCGTTATCGCTCATCCCGGTCTGTATGGATTTGAGGAGGCTGCCTTTTACAGCCTTTTGGTGGAATGGAAGCAGGCAGGGCTGATGGGGCTGGAGGTCTATCACAGCGCCAATCGCCCGCCCCAGCCCTATGAAGCCATGGCTCGCTCCCTTCAGCTGTTAGTTACCGGCGGCAGCGATTTCCATGGGATGGACGGCAGCCACAGCCCCTTGGGGAGCCAATGCGCCTTGTGGTCCGCCGCGCATGAGGACCTGCACGCGCTCCTCGCCGCTTTAAAGCTGTAACCTGGGGTAATTTTTTGCCAGAGTTCAACATTATCCCCTTTTCATTCGTCTATTAAGTGTTATACTGTTATTGTATTTACTTACTGTTTGCCAGGAAGGAGGGAACTGCGTATGTATGATCAGGGCTATCGTCCGCCCCAGCCTACAGCCAGACGATCGGGTCGCCGTGCAAGCCAAGCGCCCTCTCAGGCTGGTTATGCTTACAGCCCGCCCCCTCAGTACGCGCCCCAAACTCAGCAGAATTATAATTATCAGCAGCCTGTTTATGATGCGCAACCGCAGCAGCAGGGCTATGTTCCGCCCAAGCCCCCGCAGGCAAACGGCAAAAAACGCGGCGGCCCAAAGCCGCCCCGAAAAAAGTTTGGCTTTGGTCGCTTTCTCCTGCTGCTGGTGCTGCTGGCCATCCTAGGCGCAGGCGGCTATTACGGCAAAACCTATATGGACGTCACCCCTTACGATGCTGTTTTCTGCCAGGGCGTTTATATTGACGGTATTCATCTGGGCGGCATGACCCCCCAAGAAGCTGCCACAGCGGTTCAAGCCCAGGCCCAAAGCCGTGAAAACAGCTGGTACGTGCGCCTGATGTATGGCGAGCAAATGGTAGCTACCATCACCTCCTCCATGCTGGGCATGGAAACCCAGACCCAGCAAGTGCTGGAAGATGCCTGGCAGCTGGGCCATGTGGGCAACATCTTTGAGCGCCAAAAAGCCATGGAGCAATTGGCAGCTCAGCCCTACGAGGCCTATACTGCCATCCCCAGCGCCAACACCCAGGTGATCGACGATCTGCTTCTGACCATCAAAAACGATGTCTATCGCGCCCCTCAGGATGCTAAGCTTCTTTCCTTTGACCCCAATGCGCCGGAACCTTTCACATTTCAGGCAGAGGTCTATGGCCGCACCCTGGATATTCAGCCCCTGAAAGAGACCATTTATCAAATGGTTTCCCGCATGGAATCCGGCGATTTGCAGGTGCAGCCAACAGGCATTTACCCCACCGTCACTGTTAGCGACCTGCAATCTCACTATACCCTGCTGGCTAACATAACCACCCAGGTGGACAAGCACTCTACCGATAACCGCACCAACAACCTGATTCGTGCCTGCGAGCTGATTAACGGAACCGTGGTTCAGCCTGGCAAAAAGTTCTCCTTTAACACCACCGTGGGGCCTCGCAGCATCAAAAACGGCTTCTTTGAGGCCATTGAATATGCCTACGGCGTGGAAACCATGGGCGTTGGCGGCGGCGTGTGCCAGGTGAGCTCTACCCTGTATCTGGCCTCTCTGCGCTCCGGTATGGACATCGTTCACCGGGAACCTCACTCCAAAGAGGTCAGCTACACCATCTATGGTCAGGATGCTACGGTGAACTACGAGGGCAAAAAAATCGATTTCATTTTCCGCAACAATTCTGAATACCCCATTTATATCAC
>JAFUPO010000052.1 GCA_017481185.1 Clostridia bacterium
ATCAAGTGCTCCGGCTGCGGCATCGAGCTTTCCCGCACGCCGAAGGTCATTGACAAGCTGACCACCCACACCGATGAGGACAGCAACAAGGTCTGCGACGTTTGCGAAGCTGATTTGGGCCCCAAGGTCACAGAACCCCTGACCTCCCAGGCGGTCACCGTGTATGAGGGCCAGCAGGCTGTGATGAGCATCACGGCAGAGAACGCCAACAGGTATCAGTGGTATATCAACCGCAACGACGGCAAGGGCTTTGTGGTGATCAACGTCGCAGCCAGCGCCAGCTATACCACCTCCAAGACGGAGGTAAAAAACGACGGCTACCAGTATTACTGCGTTGTAAGCGATGGCGAGGATACTGCTCGCAGCCCCATCTTTACCCTGCGGGTCAAGGCGCAGCCGGTGATCCCCCAGACGGGTGACGACAGCGCTCTGGGCCTTTGGATGGCCCTGTGCCTGGGCAGCCTCCTGGTGATGAGCACACTGGTTCGGCGCAATAGGCGGCAGTTCCGTTAATAATAAAAAACCGGGCGGCAAGCCTCAGGGCTTCCGTCCGGTTTTTGTATGCTTTTCCCTCCCTTGGGCATACTGGCAGGGGAGGGAGACGATGAAAAAACTTTTCTGTGTGGCCTTATGCCTTGCTTTGCTTGGAGTCACCCAGGCGCACAGCGCCGTGGTGGCCTGGGGCAGCCGAGGAGAGCAGGTCAAACTGATCCAGCAAAAGCTGAAGCAATATGGGTATTTTGACGGGGCTGTGGACGGGATCTTCGGCAAAGAAACCTATGACGGCGTGGTGTATTTTCAAAGGAAGAACGGCCTTAAGGTGGACGGAGCCGTAGGCCAGGCCACGGCGGCTGCCCTGGGTATTACCCTAACCAATGGCTCTGTGGCGGCAGCCAATCCCAATGAGTCTGAAACTTATCTGCTGGCCCGCCTGATCCACGGGGAGGCCCGGGGAGAACCCTATGTGGGCAAGGTGGCCGTGGCGGCGGTGGTGCTCAACCGGGTCAAAAGCCCCTCCTTTCCCAACACCATTGCGGGGGTCATTTATCAGCCCGGGGCCTTTGACGCGGTGTGGGACGGGCAGATTAATCTCACCCCGGATAACGACAGCATCCGCGCCGCCCGTGACGCCATGAACGGCTGGGATCCCTCCGGGGGCTGCCTGTATTATTACAACCCCAGCACCGCCACCAATTCGTGGATCTGGACCCGGCAGGTGCAATTGTCCATCGGCAAGCATGATTTTGCCATCTAGGAGGGGCTATGAGCAAAAAGCATCATGTTGCGTTTTATAGCTTTCTTTCGGCAGCCCTGGCTGCGGCGCTATTGTTTGGGGCCTGGCAGTCTACCCGCATGGCGCGCATCACTCGGGCCCTGGAGGAAACCTATCAAAGCGCCCTTCAAGAGGCTATCGACCATATGAGCGGCCTCAATGTGAATTTGGAAAAGCTGCTTCTCACCTCAGAGGGAAGCGTGCTCCTAGCCCAGATCAGCCGCCAGGCAGGGGAGGCCCAGAGCTGCCTGGCCCTTTTGCCCCTGAGCCATCAGGCCATGGGGGAGGCCATCCGCTTCTGCGCCCAAACGGGGGATTATGCTCAGAGCCTTTTGAGGCAGCAGACCCTGACCCCGCAGGATGAAAAACAGCTGGAACAAATGGCCGCCCAGGCGCAGCTTCTGTGGGGCCAGCTGGAACTGAGCCGCCAGCAGATGCAGGCGGAAGCCCTGGGGTTTTTGAACACCGGCAGCGCCTTTTACCTCAACGCCCAGGGGGAGGAGCGGCCTGTGGAGCAGCTCTATCATGAGGACATGGCATACCCCACCCTGATCTATGACGGGGCCTTTTCCGATGCAAAGCACCTGGGCGCGCCCAAAGGCTTGCCCCAGGGGGAAATCAACCAGGAGGAAGCCAACGCCGTCGCCCTAAACTTTGTGGAGGGCGCTTTATCCGCTCAGGCCGCCCCCAGCACCCTGGGTGCGATTCCCGCCTGGGGCGTGACCGTTGAAACGGCGGATACGGTTTTGAATCTGGAAATCACCCGCCAGGGCGGCAAGGTGCTGTGGATGATGCCCGAGCACGCCGAGTTTGAGCTGCTCCTGACCCTGGATGAATGTCGCGAAAGGGCGGCGCAGTTTCTCAAAAGCCGAGGATTTGAACACATGGAGGCCAACCACTACCAGGTGTATGACGGGCTGGCCACCATCAGCTTTGCGGCTGTGCAGGAGGGGGTCATCCTCTACCCGGATCAAGTAAAGGTACAGTGTAGGTTGGATACCGGTGCGGTGGTGGGCCTGGAAGCTAATAACTACTGGATGAACCACACGGCCCGGGATAACCTGATTCCCACCCTTGCCGAAGAAGACGCCCTTAAAAAGGTATCTGGCAAGCTGGAACTGACCGGCAAGCGCCTGTGCCTGATCCCCTACCTGGGCGGCGAGAGGCTGTGCTATGAGTTTGCAGGCCTGTACGAGGGCAGCGAATACCGCCTCTACATCGACGCCTATACAGGCGAACAGACAGAACTCCTGAAAATCGTTCCCACCGAAAACGGTATCTTAACGATATAAATCGGTTTTCTTTGGGTGAGAGCGCGAGAGCGGGTATTTCTTTTGCAAAAGAAATACCCGCTCTCGCTATATCAAACAGTATAAAACCTCACCGGCACCTGGCGGGTTACCGGATCCCGGGCGGGCAGGTCCGCCACGGCCAGGCGGGGCGGATCATACACCATGCAGCGGCCCAGGAGGCGACCCTTAGGATAATCCATCTGCGCACGATTAAAGGCCGGAGCCAGGCGCGGGTCGTCGATCTGCAAAAACTTGGGAAGCTTCTCCCCTTGGCAGGTGAGATCCAGGGCAATGGCGTCCCTGAGGGCAGGGCCGCCCATTTCGTGAAGGTAGAGAGCCAGCTTCGCCGGGGCCGGGGTGCCCGGTTCCTGAGCCATGCGATTCCCTAACAGCTGAAAGAGCTGATAGGGGCTGTGGCTTTTAAGCAGCGCCTGAAGGCTCCGGGGAAAGCGCCCCGTGTTGTAATAGGCGTCCAGGGCGGCTTCGGCCCGCTTCAGGGCCTGCAATTGGGGGTAGGTGATAAAATCGTTCTGCAAAATCTCATAGGGCGGATAGGGGGCAAAGCGATAGACCCATTTTGCCGTTTCTGCCCGGAGGCGGCTGCCGTGAATGAGCTTCAAAAAGCCCAGCTGCAGCATATGGGGGCGAAGGGCAAAGGCTTGGTCAAAGGAGCGCTGGAAGGTTTCAAAATCCTCCTGGGGCAGCCCGGCGATGAGATCAATGTGCACATGAAGATTGCCGGGGGCCAAGAGCGCTTTGAGATTGCGGATGAGCTTGTCCATATCCGTGTGTCGGCCGCAGGCGTCCAGGGCAGGGCCGTGGAAGCTCTGCAGCCCCGCCTCGATTTGGAAAAGCCCCTTGGGCGCGCTGTTCAAAAGGGCAATGGAGTCCTCGTCAAAAAGGTCTGCCCCCACCTCAAAGTGGAAGCACACGTCATGGAAATCCCCAGCGGCGTGGCGGTCAATCAAATGCTGCCAGATGGCCATGGCCCGATCCTTGCGGCAGTTAAAGGTGCGATCCACCAGCTTCACAGTCTTGACCCCAGACTGAGCCAGTTTGACCAAATCCCTAAGACATTCTTCCAGGGGAAAGAAGGTCACAGGCTCCCGGCGGCCGGAAAGGCAGAAGGCGCAGCTGAAAGGGCAGCCCCGGCTGGTTTCAATATAGGCCATGCGGCCGTTCAATTGGGCAAAGTATTCCGCCGTAAAGGGCGAGATGGGCGGCTGGGGCAGGGGGATGGGCGGCTGAAAGCCCTCCCGGCTGTGAACGCCGGGCACGTCCTTTTCCCC
>JAFUPO010000053.1 GCA_017481185.1 Clostridia bacterium
ATTTCCCGCTGCAGTGAGTGCATCATGTGGATTCGTTTCCTGGTGCTTGGTAGGGGGGCATTGTATATGCCCCCGTAACGTAACACCCGGAAGGAACTATGCAAGTGGCAGTTCCTCCCATCGGGAGCTGGGGTCCAGGGGCTCAGCCCCTGGTAGGGGGGCATTGTATATGCCCCCGTAACGTTCCACCCGTAAACAACTGTGCAAGTGGCGTTTGCCCATCGGGCACTGCCTCCAGGCGCAGCCTGGCACCCGGAAACAACTCAAACGAAGCGTATTGCCCCTTCGGGAACTGAAAGGCGGCTCAGCCGCCCGGGCGGATACAGGATCCGCCCCTACGATGCGATGTAGGGGGGCATTGCATATGCCCCCGTAGCGTAACACACGGAAACAATTATGCAAGGGGCAGTTCCTCCCATCGGGAGCTGGGGTCCATGGGCTCAGCCCCTGGCGGGAACTGCCTCCAGGCGCAGGGAGGGGCACCCCCCCTGCCCTGATCAGCGGCAGAACTTATCGATATAGGCATCCAGGCTCTTTTGGATGATCTTTTTGGCCTCGCTGGCATCGCGCAGCTCATCCACCACGGTTTCCTTATCCTCCAGGTTTTTGTACACGGTGAAGAAGTGCTTCATTTCCTGAAAGGTGTGAATGGGGAGCTCAGAAATATCGTGATAGGTGTTGTAGGTGGGATCTTCAAAGGGAATGGCGATGATCTTTTCATCCAGGTGGCCCTGATCCTCCATCACGATAACCCCAATGGGATAGCAGCGCACCAGGCTCTGGGGCTGAATCACCTCAGAGCAGAGAACCAGCACATCCAGAGGGTCGTTGTCATCCGCATAGGTACGGGGAATGAGACCATAGTTGGCCGGGTAGTGGGTGGCGGTGTAGAGAATACGGTCCAGTTGCAGAAAACCGGTCTCCTTGTCCAGTTCGTATTTATTCTTGGAGCCCTTGGCGATCTCAATGAAAGCGATAAAATCATCGCAAGTGATGCGGGCCGGGCTGATGTCATGCCAGATATTGCTCATGGTGCAACCTCTTTTCTCAGATTGATAACCGCTATTTTAGCAGGGGCGGGGTGATTTGTAAAGCCGTTGAATGAACTAATCTTTTGGAGTATAATAAAAAAGATTTCTGTTTTTGGAGGACATTACGGATGCAGATCAATTGGGAAAGCCTGGGGATTGCCCCGGCTAACATCCTGCTCCCTCATAAGAATATTGATTTAAACGCCTGGGCGGTGGTGGCCTGCGACCAGTACACCTCTGAGCCGGAATACTGGCAAGCGGTGGAAAAAAAGGTGGGCGAGGAGCCTTCTACCCTTCGGATCACCCTGCCGGAGGTTTATTTAAACGAGGCGCAGCAGCGTCTGCCGGGGATTTACAGGGCGATGGAAGCCTATCTGCGCGAGGGGGTGCTGAAAGAAAGCGTTCAGGGGTTTATTCTCACCCGTCGCACCACCCAAACAGGGAACCGGCTGGGGCTGATGGCTGCCATTGATCTGGAACAGTATGATTACAGGCCCGGCGCCCAAAGCATGGTGCGGGCCACCGAGGGCACCATTGAGGCGCGGCTTCCGGCCCGGGTGGCTATCCGCCGTGAGGCGGTGATTGAAAGCCCTCATGTGATGTGCCTCATGGATGACCCCCTGGCTACGGTGATTGAGCCCATTTATGAAAAGCGAGGCGAACTGCCGTTGCTTTATGACTTTGCGCTGATGATGAACGGCGGCCATCTCACCGGCTGGGCAGTGACGGATGAAAAGCTGCTTGGGCAGATCGCCCAGGCTTTGAAGGATTTGAAAGCAAAGGTTCCCTTTTTGTATGCGGTGGGGGACGGCAATCACTCTTTGGCCACGGCGAAAAAGTGCTGGGAAGAGGTGAAGGCAGGGCTTTCATCTGAGGAGCAAAAAAACCATCCCGCTCGGTATGCCCTGGCTGAGATCGAAAATATTCATTGCGAGGCCCTGGGCTTTGAACCCATCCATCGGCTGCTCATTGGGGTTAGGGCGGATGAGCTTTGGAAAGACTGGCAGGCCTATTGTGAAAAGAAGGGCATGGCTCTGCAAAAGGGGGAAGGGGAACATACCTTTCAGATGCTGTGGGGCGAGCAGCTCAAGACCGTTGGGGTCAACGCCCCGGAGGGAGCCATCCCGGTAGGAACGCTGCAAATGTATCTGGATGATTACCTCAGCCGCCATCCGGGGGCGGAGATCGACTATATCCACGGGGAAGAAGCCCTTATGGCGCTGTGTGCAAAGCCCGACAGGGTGGGCTTTATTCTGCCGGGGATCGATAAAGGGATGCTCTTTACGGCAGTGCACAAGCAGGGAGCCCTGCCCCGCAAAACCTTTTCCATGGGCGAGGCCCATGAGAAACGCTATTATATGGAGTGCCGCAGGATCAGATAATAGGAGGCTGAACCCATGCAGGTGCTGATCTATTTCGTTATTTGCCTTATTTGCACCATTCTGGGCGCTGTCAGCGGCATTGGCGGCGGTGTAATCATTAAACCTTTGATGGACGCACTCTCCGGCATGAACGCTTCCACGGTGAGCTTTCTGGCGGGGCTGACGGTAGAAGCCATGGCGGCGGTGAGCATCACCCAGCATTTTGTGAAGAAGGAATCCACCAGGCTGGAGCCCCGCCGGGGCACCCTGCTGGCGGTGGGCAGCGTGGCAGGCGGCGTAGCTGGCAAGGCTTTGTTTGCCGCCTTTGAGGCTGCCGCAGGCCAGGAGCAAATGGTGGCAGCCGGGCAGAACATGGTGCTGTTCCTTTTCACGGGGCTGGTGTTTGTTTACTACGTCAAAAAGGGCAGCATCAAGACCCGCAACATCACCCATGATGCCGCTTGCCTGGGGGTGGGCCTGGCGCTGGGGCTGCTCTCTTCCTTCCTGGGCATCGGCGGCGGGCCTATCAATCTGATGATCCTGTCTTACTTGTTCAGCATGGATTCAAAAACGGCAGCCCTCCATTCGCTGTACATTATTCTCTTCTCCCAAACGGCCAGCCTGGTCGCCACCCTGACCAGCGGCACAGCGCCTGCCTTTCAGTGGAGCACGCTGATCGCCATGGCCCTGGGCGGAGTGATCGGCGCTTTCTGCGGCCGCGCGGTGAACCGCAAGCTGTCCAACAAGGGCGTAGACAAATTATTCATGGGTATGCTGGTGGTCATCCTGGGGGTATGCCTGTATAACGTGAACCGCTTCCTCGGGGGGATGAGATGAAGGCAAAGGATTATTTTGAGATCATTGATGGGAAATTTCCCATCCGCAAGACCCGGCAGCAAAAGGAAAGTTTTTTGAAGTATGCCCAGGCCGCCATGGGCAAAATGGGGTATACCCCAAAGATCGAAGAAAACAAGGGGCTCCTGCTCCACAAAAACCTGGTGGCCGGTGAACCCCTGAGGGCTCAGGTGGTGTTCACCGCCCATTATGATACCCCGGCGGCTAACCTGTGGCCTGATCTGCAAACGCCCGGGAACCCGGTGTTCAGCCTGTTTTATCAGCTGCTTATCGTGGGCCTTTTAATGGCGGTGAGCTTTGGGGTGATGCTGGGCGCCCAGCTGCTCTTTGGCAACGCTCGGCTTTCGCTGGGCCTGGTGCCGGCGACCTTCGCAGGGCTCATAATGCTGCTTCTGTGGGGCCCGGCCAATAAACACAATCGCAACGACAATACCTCTGGCCTGGCGGTGCTGCTAGCGCTGATGGAATCCATCCCCCAGGAGAAGCGAAAGCAGGTGGCCTTTGTGCTCACCGACCATTCCTCCCAGGGCCAATTAGGGGCCAGAGCCTACGCCAAAGCCCATCCACAGGTGCAGTATACGCCATTGGTGATCGATCTGAATTGCCTGGGCCAGGGGGAAAGCCTGGTGGGGATCGCCACCCGGCTGGCCCGCAGCCACCCGGCCTATGAAACGCTGGCCCAAGCCCTTATGCAAAACGAAGCGCTGCCCGCCTTTTGGCTGAAGGGCTGGGGCAGCGCCTATACCTCGGATCACTCTGCCTTCAAATGCTCTGTGGGCCTGATGGCCTGCCAAAAGGCCCCGGCCTTGGGCTGGTATGTGGGCCGCATCCATACGGGGCGGGACACCAAGGCAGATACAAAGCTGATGCAAAACACCGCGGACGCCCTGACCTCTTTTATCAAAGAACTTTGAACTGGTTTCTTTAGGTAGAGCGCGAGCCCCCCTTTCTTTGCAAAGAAAGGGGGGCTCGCATATTTATCTCATTCGTTACTTCTTCCAGGCTTCGTGCTTTTCAACAAAGTCGGCAATGATGTCAACAGCACCGTCAACGCCCACAGCGCCGGTATCCACGCAGAGGTTGTAGTTTTCCACGTGACCCCACTTGCCGGAGGCGAAGTAGTTGTAGTAGCTGGCTCGCTGCTTATCAGCCTTGAGGATGGCCTCCTCAGCGGTCTCCTCATGAAGGCCATAGAACTCAACAGCCCGCTGGATACGGCTTTGCAGATCCCCATGGATGAACACGTTTATCTTGTGGGGATGCTCTCGGAGCACATAGTCGGCGCAGCGGCCCACGATAACGCAGGGCCCCTGGCTGGCGATGCGCTTGATGGTATCAAACTGGGCCAAAAAGATCTTGTGATTGAGCGGCATATCCATGTAGAGGCTGCCCGGATCCCCCCGCATCTGGATGCCGGTGACCAGGGAGTACAAAAAGCTCTTGGTGGGCTTTTCATCATGGGTCTCAAACATTTCCTCACAGATGCCGCTTTGTTTGGCGGCCAGGGAAAGGATCTCCTTGTCGTAGTAGGGGATCTTCAGCTTCTGAGCCAGAAGCTTGCCCACATAGCGCCCGCCGCTGCCGTACTGGCGGCCAATGGTGATCACCGTGTTGATACTCATCCGGCGTCACTCCTTTTTTGTTTTTCTTTTCACTATTATACATCACAAGGCAAAATAATGAAAGTATTTATTTTGCTTGAAATACCTGTGGTATTTGGGGTAAAAAAAGCTGGAAAATACGTTGACAGGGTGAAATGTGGCTGATAGAATAACTTTTAATAACCCTTTATTCAAAAACATTCGCCATGTGAGGAAAGGAAGGTAAACAGCCATGCTTGAGAAAAATATCCGCGAAGGCCTGACCTTTGATGACGTGCTGCTTGTTCCCCAGCGCTCCGAAGTGATCCCCAAGGACGTAAGTCTGGCGACCCAGCTGACCCCCAAGATTCGCTTGAATGTGCCCCTTCTTTCTGCTGCCATGGATACCGTGACGGATTCGCGCATGGCCATCGCCCTGGCGCGTGAAGGCGGTTTAGGTATCATTCACAAAAATATGTCCATTGAGGAACAGGCTGCCCATGTAGACAAGGTTAAGCGCAGTGAGCATGGCGTTATTACGGATCCCTTTTTCCTTTCCCCGCAGCATCTGATTAAGGATGCTGACGCTTTGATGGGCCGCTACCGCATCAGCGGCGTGCCTATTACGGTAGATGGCAAGCTGGTGGGCATCCTCACCAACCGTGACCTGCGGTTTGAAACCAACTTTGACCGCCCCATCGGCGAGGTGATGACCTCCCGCAATCTGGTGACCGCCCCTGTGGGCACCACCCTGGAGGAGGCCAAGAAGATCCTGGCTGAGCACCGCATTGAAAAGCTGCCCATTGTGGACAGCGAAAACAATCTGCGGGGCCTGATCACCATTAAGGATATTGAAAAGGCCACCAAGTACCCCAACTCTGCCAAGGACGCCAATGGCCGCCTGCTCTGCGGCGCTGCCGTGGGCGTCACCACCGACGTGCTGGACCGCATCGCCGCCCTGGTGGAGGCCAAGTGCGATGTGATCTCCATTGACACCGCTCACGGCCACAGCGTTGGCGTTTTGAAGCAGGTGGAAAAGATCCGCAAGGTATTTCCCGATATTCAGCTTTTTGCCGGCAACGTGGCCACAGCTGCCGCCACCCATGACCTCATCGCCGCGGGCGTTGACTGCGTCAAGGTGGGCATCGGCCCCGGCTCCATCTGCACCACCCGCGTGGTGGCGGGCATCGGCG
>JAFUPO010000054.1 GCA_017481185.1 Clostridia bacterium
TACCAAAGCCAGGCCCTTGGTATCCACCAGGCTCACCACGGGCAGGGAGTAGCAATCGCACAAACGTACAAACCGGGCAGCCTTCTGGCAGGCGGCGGCGTCCAAGCGGCCCTCATCCTCGTTGGGACGGGAGCACACGATGCCCACGCTTCGGCCGCCCAGGCGGGCCAGCACCGTGCGCAGGGAACGGCCAAACTCCTTGTTCAGCTCCACATAAGCGCCGTTATCAGCCAGCGCAGCCATTAGCTCACAGCTGGTGCACCCCTTGGCGGCGTTCATCAGCCGGTTCATATCATCACTGTCCACGATGGGGGCATCCTCAGCATTGCAGCCGGGAAGCAAATCCAGCAGGGTTGCCACAGCGCCCATGGCCTCGTCCTCAGTGTCGCAAACCAGGGAAGCCATGCCCTGCTTTGCCATCACATCAGCACCGCCCAAGGTTTTGCCGGTATATTCCGTGCCGGTAGCAGCGCTCATCACCTGAGGACCTGCCAACATCATTTCACTCACAGACTGGGCCATGACGCTGACATCGCACAATTGCGCAATCAGGGAGGCCGCGCCTACGCAGGGCCCCAGCACCATGGCAATCATGGGGCACACGCCGGAGAGGCGGGCCATTTTAGTGTACACCTGGGCATAAGCGCTCATAGCCAGCGCCCCTTCATCCAGGCGAACGCCTGCGCTGTCCAGCATAGCGACAACGGGAGCGCCCGTCTTCTGCGCCAGATCAAGAACCTTCAGGATCTTCTGGGCCTGCATTTGGCCCATAGCGCCGCCATGTACTGCATAATCCTGGCTAAATACGTATACAGGCCGATCCTGCACCGTGCCGTAACCGGTAACGACACCGGCGCCATCCTCACCGCAAGCGACCAGGGTATCCAATTCTACAAAGCTGCCCTGATCCAGCAGCTTCGTGACCCGCTCCCTGGCGGTGAGCTTCCCGGCCTGACGCTGCTTCTCGACGCGAGCGGCGTCGCCCTGCAGGATGGCCTTTTTCTTGGCCATGACCTGCTCCAAAGTTTGGCTGCTACTCATGACTGATCTCCTTCCATGCCCCAATGTTAAGCTCCCCCGGCTTCTTAAAAGTCATTATCCATAACTTGTCAAAAGTCCGGAAAAAGTCTAATCGTGAAGGCTCGAATTTTTTCCCAATTTCTCTTATTCTCCTTATCCCCCCTATTTCCTTCTTCATTTTGAAGTTTTTTAACAATTTTTCGTTTCTGCGACACATTTAAACATAGGAAAAAAGGCAGGATGTTGCTCTTGAACAACATCCTGCCTTTTGATTTATGAATTAGCACAACTTCTTCTCAATGAGCTTTGCCATGGTGTAAACGTCCTGATCCATCTCATACTGATCCGGACCTTCAATCATGATTCGCACCAGAGGCTCGGTACCGCTGGCCCGAATGAGCAGGCGGCCGCGGCCTTCATATTTGGCCTCCAACTCCTTAATAGCCTTGGCGATCTCCTCATCGTTCATGTAATCGTTCTTCCGCGCATCCGGCACGTGAGCTGCATAAAGGCTTTGGGGCAGCATCTGCATCACCTTAGCCAAATGGCTCAGGCACTTGCCCTCCTCAACCATCACCGTCAGCAATTGGATGGCCGTTACCAGGCCGTCGCCAGTGGTATTGTGATCCAAGAAGATCACATGACCAGACTGTTCGCCCCCCAGGTTGTAGCCGTTGGCCAGCATATTTTCCAGCACATAGCGGTCGCCCACCTTGGTCTTTTCTTCAAGGATACCATGCTTCTTCATGGCAATGTCCAAGCCCATGTTGCTCATGACCGTAGTAACCAGAGTATTTTTAGCCAACCGCCCATGTTTTTTCATATGCAGGGCGCAGATGGCCATCACCTGATCACCGTTTACCAGCTGCCCTCGCTCGTCTACTGCGATGAGGCGATCTGCATCGCCGTCAAAGGCAAGGCCAATATCTGCCCCCAACTCACGAACCAGCTCGCACAGCCGCTCCGGATGGGTGGATCCACAGTTGTCGTTGATATTGGTACCATCAGGCTCATGATAATAAGCGTGAACATTTGCGCCCAATTCCGTTAGCGCCGCAGGCGCTACCTGAGAGCTAGCCCCCTGGGCGCAGTCTACAACGATCTGCAAACCGTCCAAACGAACGCCGGTCGTTCCTTTCACAAAGTCAATATACCGGCGGGCGGCATTGCGCTGGGTCACAGGGCGGCCCACTTTTTCGCCAATGGGCAGCGCAATATCCTTGCAGTTGTCCTTAATCAAGGCCTCGATGCGGTCCTCCAAAGCGTCAGGCAGCTTGCAGCCATTCTTGTCAAAAAACTTAATGCCATTGTATTCCACCGTATTATGGCTGGCAGAGATAACAACGCCTGCATCCGCTTCATAATAGCGGGTCAGATACGCAATGCCGGGAGTGGGCAAAACGCCAACAAGCACAGCCTTTGCGCCCACCGAGCAGATGCCCGCCACCA
>JAFUPO010000055.1 GCA_017481185.1 Clostridia bacterium
GCAGAGGTTTCCAACGTATCCTCATAGGTGCGCATCAGGTGCAGAAACACCATGTTCAAAAGGCTGTTCATCATACGAACATAGTATTTTTGCTGGGTAAGGCTCTCCATGTAAATGGCGGACATCAATTCCATAATAGCTGCGTTTTCACTGCAACGGAAAAGGATATAATCCCGATAATCGCCGATGTAAAGGGTATTGAGGAAAAAGTTGGAGAGAAGATCATTGCGAGACAGGAGCGGCGCAAAGGATGAGGCGAAGGTGCTTTTGCGCACCTTGATATTAAAGCAGATAGAATCATCAAAAATGGAGATATGGTGCGGAATCCTGGGCGGGATGATGCACACATATCCTTTTTTCATTTGTATCTCATCTTCACCGATGAACAGCGAGAACTCGCCCTGGTAAACGTACATGATCTCATAAAACTCATGCAAAAAATCCCACTCGGGCATAAAGCGAGGGTGTTTATGGATCCAAATATCCTGCTCCTTACCATCCCAGCACCACTCCTCTGAAAGAAAATCAACATCTAACTCTTCCTTCAGCTCAGGCAGCACATAGTGCTTGCGTGATATTTCTTCGGGATCCACTGAGGCGATAAAAGCCGCAAAGGCGTTAGGGGATTGCTTCGCTTCATAATATTGGCGATAAAAAAGCTCTTCCTCTGAAAATGTTAATAGATGCTCGCGCAGCTGCTCATTGGTCATAAGGAGGCCTCCTTCGCCGCAGAATCCTTTAAATGATTTATTATTTATTGTATCATATATAATGAATCTTTGTAAATATGACTGCCAATCAATGCCAGATCTAAGGCGTTTGCACAGCGCGATTCAGCGGGTAGAGCCTCTGATGATCAGCTCGGTGCTCAGAAGAATGTGCTGGTCAATGGGCTGCAGGTTGTGAATCTTTTCGATGAGCAGCGCACAGGCCTGCTGCCCCATTTGAAAGCCCGGCTGCGCGACCGTGGTGATAGGCGGCTGGGTCATGCGGGAGGTTTCTATGTTATCAAAGCCGATCACTGACAGCTCCTCAGGGACTCGCAGCCCCAGGCTGCTGGCGGCATTGACAGCCGCGGCGGCATACACATCTGAACAGGCGAAAAAGGCATCGGGCAGCTCCTGCGCGCTGAGGGACTGCATAATGGCTGAATAGGCCAGGGTGTAATCGATGGCGGGGAGGGTCACATACCATTCCGGCCGCTGCTCCAGGCCAGCAGCTTTCAAGGCCTGCAGATAGCCTTCCCGGCGGTGGCGGGCATATTTGTACTTTGGGCTGCAGTTGATGAAGCCGATCCTTCTGCAGCCGGTGGAGATCAGGTACTGCACGGCTTTGAAAGCAGCAGTGCGGTCATCAATGCTGACGTATGAGCAGGGATATTCCTCGGGATATTCGCAGCACATCACCATGGGGCAATGGTGCTCAATGACTGATAATACCTCTACTGGCGGCGTGGAACTCAGCCATAAAACACCGCTGAAGCGCTCTTTTTTGATCATGTTGACTAAATAGCTGCCGTTAGGGTATTGGTCCTTGGTGGGCAGTAAAAAGGCCTCGAAGGCGTGATTATGCGCCGCTTGCTGTATGCCGTCAATCACGTTGGCATAAAAAGGATTGATGACGTCGGGTACCAGCACCAGCAGGCTTTGGCAGGCCTGGGCTGACCGCTTCATAACAGAATCATATTCAAGATCCCGTATGGCTTGCCATACCTTCTGGCGGGTGGCTGGGGCTACGGGGGCTGTATCGTTAAGGATGCGGGAAACCGTTGCGATGGAAACACCGGCTTTTTCAGCGATCTGCATCAGTGTGGCATTGGATTTCACAGGCGTTCGCCCTCTCTTTCTTGCCATAAATTATAATCTGCGCACGGCAAAATGTAAAGAAATATGTAAAAATGTAAACGCTATATGTAAAAAACAAATCCAAGCAGCTTTTGATTCGCTGTCGCTTTTGCCATAAAACATTTGTACGTCTTATCGAATTTGGAGAAACTGGCGAGAGACCCCTTTGCAAAGTTGACACCTGAAAACTCACTATGTAAAATTATGAAAAAAGTATCCAATCCGACAAACGCATATTGAAGGAGGAGAAAAGATGAAACTGGGTCTTGTGACAGCCATTCTCGATGGCTGGAATTTTGAAGAAATGATCGACACTGTATCCGAAATGGGCTTTGAGTGCGTGGAGGTGGCCTGCTGGCCTCGGGGCAAGGCAGAGCGCCGCTATGCCGGCGTCAGCCATATCGACGTTGCCGACCTTGATGATGCAAAGGCTGCGTACATCCTGGATTACTGCAGGCAAAAGAAGGTCGAAATCTCCTCCCTGGCCTTTTATCCCAACACCATGGATGGCGATCTTGAAAAGCGCGCCCACAATATCGCCCACCTGAAAAAGGTCATTGCCGCTTCTGCTAAGCTTGGGGTCAACATGGTCACTACCTTCGTGGGCCGCGACCAGACCAAGTCTGTTGA
>JAFUPO010000056.1 GCA_017481185.1 Clostridia bacterium
ATGCCACCGATGAGGAAATTCGCCAGGCCTGTATCCAGGCCCAGGCGGATGAGTTTATTCAAACCTTCCCCCAGGGCTACGATACCCGCATTGAGCAGGGGGGCGCCAACGTTTCCGGCGGGCAGAAGCAGCGGCTGTGCATCGCCCGGGCGCTCATCGCCAAGCCCAAGGTGCTGATCCTGGATGACTCCACCAGCGCCGTAGATATGCGCACTGATGCCATGATCCGCAAGGCTCTTAGAGAGGAGCTGCCCGGCACCACCAAGCTGATCATCGCCCAGCGCATCGCCTCAGTGATGGATGCTGACCAGATCATCGTGCTCAACCATGGCCAGGTGGATGCCGTGGACACCCATGAGCAACTGATGTCCTCCAGCGCTATTTACCGCGAAGTTTATGAATCCCAGATGAAAGGGGTGGATCCGCAATGATGGGAGAACCCAGAGGACCTCGAGGGCCCCGGGGCCCCAAGCCCCAGCTTAAAAATATGAAGGGAACCCTTATCCGCCTGTGGAAATTCTTGTTTGATGCCTACGGCAAGCAGCTGCTTGTGGTGGCTGTATTGATTCTGCTTAGCTCCCTGGCGGGCGTAGCTTCCAGCCTGTTTATGAAGGATCTGATTGACCAGTACATCCTGCCCCAGATTGGGCAGGATGCGCCAGACTTCGCCCCCCTTCTGCGGGTTATTGTTCTGATGGCCTGCATCTACCTGGCAGGGGCAGGCTCCACCTATCTGTATGGGCGAATGATGATCTTCATCTCCCAGGGCACCCTGTTAAAGATGCGCAAAACCTTGTTCAGCCATATGCAGGGCCTGCCCATCAAATATTTCGATACCCACGCCCATGGCAACATCATGAGCGTGTACACCAACGATATTGATACCCTGCGGCAGATGATCAGCCAGAGCCTGCCCCAATTGCTCTCCTCCCTGGTCACGGTAATCAGCGTGTTCTTTACCATGATCTCCCTGAGCTTGCCCCTCACCGGGGTGATGCTGGTGATGGTGTTTTTGATCTTGCAGGTTACCGGCAAAGTGGCCGGGCAGTCTGGCAAGTTCTTTCTCTCCCAGCAGAAGAATCTGGGCGCGGTAAACGGCTACATTGAGGAGATGATGGAAGGCCAAAAGGTGGTCAAAGTCTTTTGCCACGAGGATGAGTGCATCCGGAATTTTAACCAGCTCAACGATGCCCTGTACGAAAGCTCCCGCCAGGCCAACGGCTTTGTGAACATCCTGGGCCCCATCAACAACAACCTGGGCCATTTGAGCTACGTGGTTATCGCCATCGTAGGCTCCCTGCTGGCCATCAACAGTGTGTGGGGCTTTTCTCTGGGCGGCCTGGCAGCCTTTTTGCAATTGAACCGCAACTTTATCATGCCCATCTCACAGATCAGCCAGCAGATGAACTCCGTGGTTATGGCTCTGGCTGGCGCGGAGCGAGTGTTTGAAATGATGGATGAGCCCCTGGAGGAGGACGAGGGCTATGTGGAGTTGGTCAACGCCAAGCGCCTGGCTGACGGCTCCCTCACCGAGACCCCTGAGCGCACCGGTCTGTGGGCTTGGAAGCATCCCCATAAGGACGGCACCCTCACCTATACGCAGCTGAAGGGCGATGTGGTGCTAGACGGGGTGGACTTCGGCTACACCGATGAGAAAATCGTTCTCCACGATATTAAGCTTTACGCCCGCCCGGGCCAGAAGATCGCCTTTGTGGGCGCTCCTGGCGCAGGCAAAACCACCATCACCAACCTCATCAACCGCTTCTACGATATTCAGGATGGCAAGATCCGCTATGACGGCATCAACATCACCAAGATCAAAAAGCCCGATCTGCGCCGCTCTCTGGGCATTGTGTTGCAGGATACCAACCTGTTCACCGGCACCGTGATGGAAAATATCCGCTATGGCCGCCTGGACGCCACCGATAAAGAGTGCATGGCTGCCGCCCAATTGGCCGGGGCAGACTCCTTCATTCAGCTTTTGCCCCAGGGCTATGATACCCTGCTCACCGGCAACGGCGCGAACCTTTCCCAGGGGCAGCGGCAGCTTTTGGCCATTGCCCGGGCTGCCGTGGCAGACCCGCCGGTA
>JAFUPO010000057.1 GCA_017481185.1 Clostridia bacterium
TGCCCCATGAGCATCAAAACCCGCCGCATCCTCATGTCCCTTTCCGGCGTTATCATTTGCGCCGTGGCCGTAGGCATTTTTAAGATTGCTGCGCTGGGTGTGGATCCCTTTCAGACCTTCATGGCCGGGATGGATAAACTGATCCCCATTGATTTCGGCACCCTGTATGTCATCGTCAACGTGATCATGCTGTTCTTCAGCCTCATCGTGGATCGCACCAAGATCGGCCTGGCCACCTTTATCAATATGTTTTTGCTAGGCTATGTAACCCAGTTCACCTATGCGTTTCTGCAAACGGTGATCATCGCCCCCTCCATGCTGGTACGCTTCATTTGCCTGATCATCGGCATCGTGGTCATCTGCTTTGCCTCTGCCCTGTACATGACGGCGAACCTGGGCGTTTCCACCTACGACGCTGTGGCCATCGCCTTGGCCGACAAATGGAAGGTGGCCCGATTCAAGTATTGCCGCATCCTCACTGACCTGGTCTGCGTCAGCCTGGGTACTGCTCTGTTCCTTCTAGCAGGCGGAGCTTGGCGGGAGGTGCCCACCATCGTGGGCGTGGGAACCCTCATCACCGCCTTCTTTATGGGGCCCTTGATTGAGTTCTTCAACGTGACCGTCGCAAGGCCGATGCTCAAGTGCGAAACGTAAGCTGTTCATTCAAAGGGGGCTTGTTCCGGTTTCCAGCAAAGCTACAAGCTCCTCCAGCGGCGCTATTCCATAAATGTATCCCAACTTTTTGTGAAGAACCGTTATCCCGTCAGTATCGTAGCTTACCAGCTCCCAGCCTTCTCCATCGTCGGCAGAGCTGGTTTCGCATTGTGGAAAGCTGTCTGCCAGCATCTCTTTTAGTTTTTGGTAATCCCCTCTGCGCATCCTGTGCGTATGGCGAATTGTTCTCTGCGGCTGGGCAATGGCAAAAGCCGTTTCCTCTTCTTCAAATTCCCATGATTCCATAGCATCATACAGTACCTCGCAAAGAACCTTTCTGCTGCGGTAGACCTTCCACTCCGTTTTCAGCCACTCACCCGTACCCCTTGCATACAGGTCCCAATTCATTTTCGTTGCCTGAAACAACAAACCAGTTTTCATATAAATCTCCCAATGTTTACCAATCGTTGATCTATTATAGCTCAAAATGTTTGTTCCATCAACACAGGCATACGGGTATACAAAAAAAGGCCTGCCTAATCAACAGGCAGGCTTTTTGGGTTTGCATATGATCTTACAGCACCAGGCTGGGCGCGGTATACACCCGGCCGCCCAACTCCTGATCCAGCAGGTACAGGCCCTTGGGATCGCCGCCAAAGAGTTTATAGCGGCTGATGAGCTTATCCGCGTTCTCTTCCTCTTCCATCTGCTCATCCACAAACCAATCCAGGAACTTCATGGTGCGGTAGTCCTTGGCGGCGTGGGCTTCGTGATAGATTTCATTAATCAGGCTGGTTACGTACCGCTCATGCTCGGCAGCAGCGTTCAGGGGATCAATGGGCGCTTCATACACCTTGTCGGGCTTGCCAATAGCTTCCAGAGAAACCTTCAGCCCATTGATCTGCATATACTTCATAAACAGCAAGGCATGATCCCGTTCTTCCTGGGCCTGCACGGTAAAGTAGTTGGTAAAGCCATCCAGGTCCAATTCATCATAATAATTGGCCATATCCAGGTAGAGGTAAGCGCTGTAGAATTCCTTGTTGATCTGCTGGTTCAACAAAAATGCAATCTTCTCGTTCATGAAAAAGCTCCTTTCAATTGCTCTTTTGAGATTCCAGATCCAGTATAACTCAAAGAGACGGCGGAAACAAGTCCCGCCGTCCTCTCATTCAATTATTTGCCGAAGTAACGCTTGAGCAGGCCCTCAAAAGCTCTCCCATGGCGGGCTTCGTCGCGAGCCATTTCGTGCACGGTGTCGTGGATGGCGTCCAGGTTCAGTTCCTTGGCCATCTTAGCCAGGTCAAACTTGCCGGCGGTAGCGCCATTCTCGGCGTCCACGCGCATTTCCAGGTTTTTCTTGGTGGAATCGGTCACCACTTCGCCCA
>JAFUPO010000058.1 GCA_017481185.1 Clostridia bacterium
AACTGCATAGTATCACCGCTTTCAATCAATGAGGCTCACAAGAACCTGGCCGCAATTACGCGTCCTGGGTCATGGCCTGGCGGATGGCTGCCAGCCGGGTGCGCACCGTGTTGTCATACCGCTGGCCATCCATTTCCAGCAGCACGCCGCCCATGACAGCGGCATCCACCTTCTCCGTCAGGCTCACCTGGCGGCCCGTTATACGGGCCAGCTTTTCCTTGAGCGCCTGGCGCTGCTTTTCAGCCAAGGGAGCTGCGGTGGTCACGGTTGCCTGAACGATGCCATGATCCTGGTTATAGGCTTCGCGGAACGCAGCCTCGCAGCCCTCAAACTCATAGAGGACGCCGCGCTCACAGAGGATCTTCAGGAAGTTGAGCACATAGGGATGAACCTGGCCCCGAAGCGCCTTGTCCAGAATACCTACGCGCTCAGCCTTGCCCAGAGACATATTGGACAGCAGCTTCAGAAACTCAGGCTGCTCTCTGAAACAGTTTTTCAGGGAGTTAAGCTGTTCCAGCACATCCCCCGAAACCTGCTCCTCTGCGGTCAGGGCGTACAAGCCTTCACCGTATTCTCTGGCCAGTTCCGTCACGATTCTTCACCCACGTTCCTGATGAATTCATCCACGAAATTCGCATGGTCCTCCACGCGGACCTCACGTTCCACCACCTTGGAAGCAATGCTGACTGCCAGCTGGGAAATCTCGCCGCGAACATCAAGCAGCATCTGCTTCTTTTCTCGGGCAATCTCCTCTGCGGTCTTCTGCTTTAGGTGGCTGGCCTGGCTGGTAGCTTCCGCCATAATGGCATCGCTCTTGCGCTGCGCAGTCTGCACAGCGTTACGCACCAAGCCGTCCGCTTCTTCACGAGCGGTCGCCAAACGCGCCTCATACTCCTGCTTCATGCTGACCGCACTGTTCCGATCTTCTTCGGCATCCGAATAGATCTTATCCACCTGCTCCTGACGGGCGTTAAGCACTTTCTGAACAGGCTTGAACAGGAACTTTTTAAAAAGAACCAACAGGATCAACAGATTGGCAAGAGAAATAAGAATCTCCCACACATTGATGGAAATGATTTCTAATGCCTGAACGTTCATTCTTCTGCCTTTCTTGTCAACGATTACAGCACGGACTTGAGCAGGTTGACAAAGGTATTGGGGGCAACGAAGATCAGCAGAATACTGATAACCAGAGAATAGATACCAGTACTTTCAGCGATGGCGCAGCCCATAACCATGGTAGAGGTCACAGCGCCCTTAGCTTCAGGCTGACGGCCGATGGCTTCGCAAGCTCTTGCAACGGCATTACCTTCACCAACGCCAGGACCGATAGCACCAATACCGGTACAAATACCAGCGCCCAGAGCACAGCAGCCGAGAATGATACCCACAGCAAGTTCCAACATGAGTTTTTCCTCCTCAAAATAATGTAAGTGGTTTATGCCTTACGCAAAGCCTTTGCACGCTTTGCTTGAAGCCGTTTTTCATAGTCCTCCTCAGAGAATCCACCGGAGATATTCATCATGGTCAGCATGCCGAAGATGAAGGCCTGCATACAGCCAGAGAAAATATCAAAGTAGATGGAGAACATGGCAGGAATACCAACCCGCAGAAAGGGGATATCGCCCAGGAAGCCCGGCAGCCAGCCCAGAATGAACTGAGAGGCAGCCTGCAACGCAGCAGCCAGCAGCGTGGAAATAACCACGCCGGACATCACGTTGCCGAAGTGACGGAAGGACATGGAGACCGGCGTTGAGATCTCGCCGATGAGGTTCATGGGTGCCATGATGAAGATGGGAGAGAAGAATCCCTTCACATAGGTCCACAGGCCGCCCTTGAGCTTGTAGTAGGTAATCAGACCAAATACCAGAATACCCCAGCCGGCGACCACATTCAGGTCAGAGGTTGGCGGGAAGAGGCCCAGCAAACTGGACAGGCTGGAGAATGCGGACAAGCCCATGATGGATGCGATAAAGGGTGC
This sequence comes from Clostridia bacterium, assembly GCA_017481185.1. The sequence goes on from JAFUPO010000058.1 coordinate 1,982, forward strand.
GTACATCGCGAAGCGCTCGCCCATATTGACATTGACCAGGTTCTGCACAGTGCTCACGATCCACTCAGCGACCACTTGCCGCTTGGAAGTGGGGCGGATTTTCAGGTCATGGGTCAGGAACAGGCACAGGCCGAACAGGGAAATCAGCACGGCCAGGGAGTTGACCTGGCTTTCCGTGATGTGCATATCCATCAGCGGCATAGGGATCGTAAAAAATACCTGAGCACCCGTGACGCTGATACCCTCGCTGGGGCCCTTCGTGAGCACCTTTAGCAGGATCGCCCCAACAAAAGGCAGCACCATCATGGCGATCAGCAGGATATCCGTTACTCGGGAGCGATTGCTCTTTTCCATGGTTTAAGCCTCCCCCTTGCTTTTAAGTACAAAGGAATTGATCATAACAACGATGTGCGGAAACAAAAGCGGTATCAGCGACGCCAGACTGTTAAACCAGGGTAGGTTAATCAGCAGGACCGCTAAAACGACAATGACCAGCATCCTTAGCGTATACAAATGCTGCACTCGCTTGCCCGCCTTCTGAGCTTCTTCAGAGAGCGGCGGTTCTTCGCCTTCTTCATCTTCAGGCGCAGGCGCTACGTGAACGCCTTTCATGCTCTCTGCTGCCTTCTGTACGGAAAGGGCCATCAAGAAGAAGTTGCCGACCGCCATCAGGTAGCCAGCCAGCGCTCCGGTAATAACAGTATAATCAAAGCGCTTAAGAACCATGAAGGCCACGATCATCAATACAGTTAGTATGCCAGTCCACAAAGCGATCTTTTTCGTCTCTTTTTGAACGGCAGGTTGTATCCGCATAGTGTTCCCTTCTTTCCACATTCCATACTTATTCTAGTCATTTTCACAGGGTTGTCAAGTCATATCTGGTCACTTTTTGACCTTTTTGGCACATATTAATTATTTAACAATATTAATATGTAGATTCTATGAATTTACAGTCATCCAACGCACCACAATTCAGCCTCCCTTTTGTGCATTTCAACAACAACCATCAAGTGCACATTCAATTCATTTTAATGGCAGCAAAAATGGAAATGTTGCCCACAGGCAACCCTCCAATTTCAGCAAGCTATAGTCCAAAACCATAAAAAGGCGCCTGCCAGTTGACAGACGCCTTTGAAATAAACCTGTTATCTTTCTGTTTACGCCTTGGGAATTTGGTTGAGCATGGCGTTGAGGCCCAGCAGCTGCTCCTTGGTCATCGTCACATTGGCAGCGCCCATCAGGCTGGTTAGGCGCAGCACGGTAAAGCCGCCCATCATTTTCATCATGGCAGCGGGATCGATTTCAAAGCCCATGGTTTTGGCTTTACCCTCTTCCCCATCCTTGGGGGCCATCATCTGCTTGAGCAGCTGGCCAAACATGGCCTGGCCCTGAGGATTGGCCATAATGTCAGAGAGCTTGTCGTTGAGGCTGAAATAGCCTTCCGGGGCCGTGATGTCAAACCAGTTGAGGATCGCGCCCTTTTCCTTCAAGCGATAGGCCTCGTTAAAGGTCTCCACCTTGCGGATAGTGCTCTCATCGGTGTACTCCCCCGCCACGGCCTTCAGGGTGCTGACGCCGGCATTGGGCACGTCGAAATAGAAGAAGGGCAGGCCAGTTTTCTTCTGCACGCCTAAGCTCTTGCCGTTCACGAACAGCTCCACCTCAGGCAGATTGCAGTATACGGTGACCTTGGTCACATCCTCCACACGATCCACATAGCGCTTGCCGCA
>JAFUPO010000059.1 GCA_017481185.1 Clostridia bacterium
CTTTTTATAATGGGTATTGTAGCCGCTGGTAATAAATACGATGCCAATCTCGCTTTCAGCAGCGCGAACGCTGTTTGCACAGGCCATCACCGAGTGGTTGCGAACGGTGATGATAAAGCGTTCATAAGGGTTATTTTTTTGCAGCTCAGCCAGAACCTCTGTGGTGATCAGGCTGGGGTTGCTGGCGATATTCAGTATGAAATTTTCAGATTCATTGGTCACATGAAACATACGTTTTAAAACCACCATGCGGTCGGTAACCCCCAAGGCGATGGAGTAAAACCTTTGCCCCTCATGGGTCAGCTCAATGCCTTTGTTAGTGCGCACCAGCAGCCTGACGCCTGTCTCTCTTTCCAGCGCGGCAATGGAGGAGCTCACATTGGGCTGGGTAGTGTTCAAAACCTTGGCAGCCTTGCGCATACTGTTGTTTTTGACGGCTTCAACAAAGTATAAAAGCTGGGTGCTGTTCATAAGAACCTCGCTTTCCCGGATCATCCGAAAAAAGGCGGCATGAGAACACGCCGCCTTTTTGTAACTGTTATGAGTTATTATTCTTTGTCTTTCCAGGAAAGTCCTTTTTCTCTGGCAGCCTCTTCGGTTCTGACGCACAGATAGGCGTTGTAGAAGTGGCTGGCATTGTCGTAGAAGTCGGGCTTCATGGATTCCAAAATCTCCTTGAGGGAGAGGTATTTATCCCAATCCACCTTAACCTTTAGGTCGCCAGCCTTGGCGATGCAGTCCGCCTTGGAGATCGGGAAGAATATGCCGGCCTTGGCAACAGCCTTGAACATATAATGGGCTTCTGTGGTAAACAAGTTTGCCATGCGTTTATTCTCCTTCCTTATGATTGGGATTAAGGTTACTTTTTGAGATTGTAAACGGAGTAGTTTTCAAAGCCCAGGCCTTCGCCGCCCATGCCGGGGCAGGAAGCGCCGCGATGCATCGCATCCCAGATCTTGTTGGTGCCGCAGGCCTGGATGGCGGAAGCGTCGCTGCCCAGGGGAGAGAAGTCGTGGCGCAGCATCCACTCGCCGGTGACGGGAGCCTCACAGACGATTCGACCAGCAGAGTCAACCACCATGGAGTTGCCGCAGTACACGAAGGTTTCATCCATGCCAACGGAGTTGGGGGCCAGCACGGTCACGCCGTTGAAGTAAGCGCCTGCCAGGTTGGACAGCTTCCAGGCATACTCATAGGGCGCCTGCCAGTGAGAGGGGTGGATGATGACGTTAGCGCCCTTGTAGGCAGCCTCGCGCCAGATTTCCTGATAGTTGGAGTCAGCGCAGATAAGGGTGGCAAAGCGCGCGCCCTTGGGGCCCTGGGTTACGGGCATCTCAGTGCCAGGACGGGTGGGCTCCCAGGGAATGTAGGGGTTCATCTTCACATACTTGTGAACGATCTCGCCCTCATCGTCGATGAGGATGCAGGTGTTTTCGATAAAGTTGCCGTCATCGGGAACGATCCAGGGATCAAAGCAGCCCCAGATGCCCAGCTCCTTGCACTTTTCCTGAACGCGTTTGATGGGCTCAGAATCCCACTTCAGGCCCACATCCATCCAGTAATTGGGGCAGTAGCCCTGGAAGCAGCACTCGGGGAAAATGACAATGTCAAGACCCGGATAGCCGGTGCAGGCACGATCCATGAACTCGATGATGCGGTCGGTGTTGCGATTCACGTCGTCCATGGTGCGGCAGCTGATGGGAGCGAACTGGATGATCACAGAGGTCAAAACGCCGTTTCCAATGTCTCTACTCATTGATTTTTCCTCCTTAAGCGTTATTTCTGATTGGCGCGCTTGGCCATGGCTTTTTTAGAGAAGCTGGGCGTGAAGGCGACCAGGAGCGAGTACCACAGGGGGGTAAGGCAGCACAGGGCCAGGCCTGCATACAGGCCGGAGGTGTTGACCATTGCGCCGATGACCCCAGCGCCGATGGCGGAGCCCAGGGACACCATGGTCATCAGGATGGAGGTAGCCATCTGCACGCCCTTGGGGGGCAGGCCCAGCATATAAACGTTGGTGAAGTAGATCGGTACGGCAGTGTAGCTGATGAAGCCGGTGACCGCAGATACGATGCACAAAAGAACGAGGTTGTTGATGTGCAGCATGGCATAGTAGCCTGCGCACAGCAGCACCGCATGAACCACCAGCACGGATTTGTTCAGGTCGAACTTGGCGGCGACGCGGGGCGCCACGATGGACGCCAGGGCGGAGAATACCGGAAACAGGCCCGTAGCCAGGCCCGCCTGCTCGGCGGTGAAGCCTCTGACCTCCATAAAGTAGGAGGGATAGAAGTAGAAAAAGCCGATCCAGATGATGATGGTTCCGGGATAGGCCAGGGCGTAGAGAAGCACTGTGGGCTTGGAGAGCGCCATTTTCAGCCCGGCGATAACGCCTTCCTTCTTTTCCTCGGCGGGAGCGCCGGCTTCCTTGGCGGCCTTGGGGGCGGGAGCGTCCTTATCGGCCTTGTTGAACACGAAGATCCACAAAACAGCGCAGATCACCATGAGGATGCTGATCACAATGTACACGCCGCGCCAGCCGGAAAGCAGGGCCAGCAGCTGAGCCATGAACAGGGTGGCGCAGGTCTGGCCGATGGGCTGAACGAAGTTCTCAATGCCGTTGATTTCAGCCATCCGCTCACCGGGCACATGGCGCACCTTGATAACCACCAGGGCGGAGATGAGGCCAGCGCCGGCAATACCGGCGATGATGCGGCCCACATACAGCATTACCAGGGACTGAGCTGTAGCAAAGAGGATGCAGCCCA
>JAFUPO010000060.1 GCA_017481185.1 Clostridia bacterium
AGGTTCATGTCGGTAACGTAGATGCTGGCGAAGATGATATGGTCCTTATCGGTGCCGTTCATCTCCAGCAGCTCTTCATAACGGGTTAAAAGAGCCTTGGCCTGCTCGGTCATGGTGGGCTGCTTGCCGGCAGCCACATGGCCGCCGAAATAGATAACGCCGTTGTGCTCCGTGGCACGGGACATGGTCTTGCCGCAATCAATACGGTTGATCATGGGGATCTCCGCCTTTCCTTCATTAATTGTTAATGTCGGGTTCAGATCAGGCCGCGAGCCTTGGCGGCATCCTCAGCCTTGATGGCGCCGAAAGCGCCCTTGTAGGGATCCTTGAGGATTTCCAGCAGGGTTTCGTTGGCCTTTTCCTCTTCGCCTTTATAAATGTAGTAAATGTACAGGCCGAAGAGCAGCGTGGTGATTTCCAATTGCAGGCGGTTATCCTGCTGAATCAGGTGCTTTTTGATGTCTTCCACATCGATGAACTCCTCGGGGGAGATCAGGCCCTTGTACAGGCGCACCCGGCGCTTGTAGCCGTAGTGCATCTGAGGCGCTTCAAGATCGTCGTCGATCTCATCCAGCACAGCCTTGGCCTTTTCCATATCGCCCATTTCCACATAGCTGGTGAACTGCCAGTCGATGAGGCCATAGCGCTCAAAGGGCTGGGTCTGTTCCATAGCGCGGCGGAAGTCGTAAATCGCAGCTTCGTAGTTGCCGGCCAGGTTGTTGGTCACGGCGTGATAATACCAGAAGGAGTAGACTTCGGGATCCAGACGGATGGACATGGTGAAGTCGGCCAGAGCACGATCATACTTCTTGGGGCCCATATAGCGGCGGCCGCGGCCAAAGTAGAGCATGGGCGCAAAGGGATTTTCAAACAGACCCTGGCAATAGGCGTCGATCGCTTCTTTGTCCTTGCCCAGGCGGCCCAGGGCCATGGCGTAATTGTACCAGTTTTCAACGGACTTTTCTTCATCCAGAGCAGCCTTGGCAACATCCAGGTCGGGGGAGACCAACAGACGGGCGCGCATGGCTTCATTCTTTGCTAAAGACATTTGTGAAAACCTCCTTCTTCTATGGTCAGATCAGGCCGCGCTGCTTGGCGAACACAACGCCCTTTTTGTAACCGAAGGCCTGAGGAACGGCGATCTTCATCAGCTCCTTCAAGGCGTAGTTGGCGCGTTCTTCATCGCCGGTGTAGACGCTGTAAGCGAACAGGCCATAGTACATGGTGTTCAATTCCAGCTCGATGCGGCCGGGATTCTTCAGGCACTTTTCTTCCATCTCGGGGATGTTCACGAACTCATCGGGCGTGATTTGGCCGGTATAGAGCAGGAAGCAGCGATGATAGCCATAGTCCATCTGAGGGGGCACAACATCCTTGGGGATGAGGGTCAGGGCCTCAGCGGCGCGCTTGGGATCGTTCAGCTCCAGCAGATAGCTGGTGAACAGCCAGTGCACCAGGGGGCAGCACTCCCAATCGTCAGCGATGCGGATGCACTGCTTGAAGTCCTCGCAGGCTTCCTCATAGTAGCCGTTCAGATTATAGGTGGTGGCGCGGTAGTAATAGAAGGTCCACAGAGAATTGTCCAGCCGGGTGGCCATGGTCAGGTCAGCAATGCCCAGCCAGAAGTTGCCGCTGGCAGCCTGCTTGCGCCCCCGGGAGAAATACAGATAAGGATCAAAGGGCGCCAAAGAGATCCCTTTGGAGAAGGCATCCACAGCCGCTTCATTGTCGCCGGCATTGGACAGGGCCATACCCAGTTCGTACCAGATCTCAGGATCCTCGGGATTTTCGGCAAGCTTTTGGCGGGTCTCTTCCAGGTCAGGCCGCATCATCAGCTTGTAGCGCATGAAATCATTCTTGGATTGAGCCATGGTTTTGTTCCTCCTTTAAAGCATTAAAGTATAAAAATAAATTACTTCCATACCTGCCTGAAGACCCTGAGGAAGTTGCCGCCCAGCAGTTTCTTGGCATCTTCTTCGCAGATGCCCCGGGCCAGCATACGATCCGCCAGGTTCTCCCACTCGTTATAATAGTTAAAGCCTTCAACGTGCTTGGAGTTGCCGTCGAAGCGGCCAAAGAAGCCCTTGGTGGTGCGCTCAAAGCCCACGCGCTTGAACTCGTTGGCCAGGGTGTTGCGGCTCCAGCGATCGGTGCCTACGCCGGCATGATCCATAGAGCCGGTCAGCTCAGCCACATGGAGGAAGGTGTTGATATAGTCATCCACCGTGGGGCGGCGATCCAGATCGTTGGTGTTCATGACCCCGTGGGGGCAGATGCCCAATACGCCGCCTTTTTCGGCCAGGCGCTTGATGTGGCCGTCGGGAATATTGCGCTTATGGGTCGCCAGGGCCGCGATGCCCGCATGGGTATAGATCACAGGATCGCTGGAGAGCTCCATAGCCTCCAGGGCGGTGGTGTGGCCCACATGGCTTAGGTCAATGAGCATACCTACTCGGTTCATTTCAAGAATCGCCTGCTGGCCAAAGCGGGTAAGGCCCGTATCGTTGCGCACATAGGAGCCGCAGCCCACAGAGCATTCGGTGTTATAAGTGATTTGCAAAACCCGCAGGCCCAGCTTATAGGCCAGGCTGATCTTGCGCAGATCCCCGTCTAAACAATCGGAACCCTGGGTGCTCATGATAAAACCCAGCTTGCCTTCTTTGAAGGCTTGTTCGATGTCTGCATAAGTTTCAACGATTTTGAATTTTTCAGGAATAACGTCCTGCAAAAGGGTAAAATCGTAGATCTGGTTCATCAATTCTTGGAAGGTGGTGGGAAAGCTGTCAGCCACGATGGAGTGAACCATACAGTTTACGCCGCCCTCCAGCACCATAACCACAATATCGCGGCCTACGCCGCACTCGGGGGGCGGATCCTTCATCAGGGCGTGAAAGAGACCATCCACCACCAGGGTGCTGTTCAAAAGTTCCTTGCCCGTCATGCTATCCTCCGGAATATTTAAAAAATGCCACGCGCACAACATTGCATACAATAATGTATGGCGTATGGTTACAGGTTGAATTGTACTACATACACCTTTAAAATACAAGTTTTTTTTCTGGATTTTGATCAATTTTTGCAGGGAGATTGTATTCTTTGTTGTATTTATATAAACGGCGGCGAAATTTTTAGGCAAGGAGAGGAAAAATGTGGGCGCCATGGACCGTATGCGGGAGCGCATGGAGGAAATGGAGCGGCAGGAGGAGCAAAAGCGACGCAAGGAGCTGGAGGAATCCCGTCAGCGCTATCGTCCTGAAATGGACAGTCTCCCCATAAGAAAGGCTCGGTGGCTTTACGGCGCATATACCCTGGGGGTATGGGCGGCCTTCATCGGCCTGAGCTTTATTAACAATGCGGGCTTCTGGGCGCAGTACGTGCTTTTTCTCTATCTGGCCCTTTCGGCGCCGCTGCTCCTTTACACCCGGGGATGGATCCAGATGCTGTTCCTGGAGGAAGGGGAGCTGTCGGTAAAGGCCTATCGCAGATCCATCGGTCAGTGCAAGGGCAGCCTCATCGGTTTGGCTCTTTTGTGGCTGGCGGTGGCGGTGGCGGAGATTATTTTTCTCACCATCCAACGGCCTGCGGATACGGCTCGGGAGATCGGTTTTCTGGTAGGCTGCCTGGCAGCTGCCTTGGGAAGCTGCATCTTCCGCACATATGCCAAGCGGGTGAATTACACCCTTTGGAATCTGGACGACCCTGTCTTGGGTAAGGACATCTAAAAATGAAGGAAGGTCATCTGCTATGAAGGAAATCACGCAGCCGGTGGTCAAGTCCGGCATTCTCATCGACTCCCTGTTTCACGGCCTGTTTACCGACCCGCCCTTTGAGTGCGATGAAAACACGGATATTGTAGACCTGCTGCTTCAGGGCGGCGTTACCGCCATCAGCACCACCATCACTGACGATAACTATCCCGCTAACTTTGTGGAGTGCTGCCACGAGATTCACAAATATTATCTTTTGCAGGAAACCTGCCCTGAAAAGGTTATTATCGCCACCAGCGCTAAGGACATTGACCGGGCCAAGGCTGAGGGTAAGCTGGCTGTGATCATGTCCACTCAGGGCGCTTTCGTGTTCGAGCAGGATCTGCGCAACATCTCTCTGCTCAACAAGCTGGGCCTGAAGATCGTGCAGCTGACCTATAACCAGAACTGCCATATTGGCTCCGGCGTGTTTGAAAAGGTGGACTCCGGGCTGAGCCGTTTCGGCCAGCAGTGCATTTATGAAATGAACCGGGTGGGTATGCTCATTGACCTGAGCCACGTGGGCTTCCGCACCTCCATGGAGGCCATCGAGACCTCTATTGACCCCGTAATTTTCTCCCACTCCTCCTGCAAGGGCGTGGCTCAGCATACCCGCAATGCGTCCGATGAGCAGATCAAGGCTTTGGCTGCCAAGGGCGGCGTTATCGGCCTGTGCCCCCACAGCGTGATGTGCAATGAGGATCAGAGCCAATGGCCCACGGTGGATCGCTATATCGACCATATGGTTTACGCCGCCAACCTGGTGGGCATCGACCATATCGGTATCGGTACCGACCGCTGGAAGCGCCCCACCCTGGATTACCGCATGGGCCGCGTAGAGTTTGAGCGCACCTGCCCCAACTGGTTCGGCAAGTTCTCCGGCTTCTGCAAGCACGTGAACGGTTTCAATTATTTCGACGAGTGGGATAACCTGGCCACCCATATGCTGGCCCGCAACTTTACCGAGGAGGAAGTGGCCAAGGTGCTGGGCGGCAATATGCTGCGGGTGTTCCGCCAGGTTTGGGACAAGCAGGCGTAATTGAAGGAGGCAGACCTCATGAAGATCGTTTTAACCGAGGGCTTGGGAATTCCCCAGTCCCTGCTGGATTCCTACACCGCGCCCCTGGAGGCGGCAGGCCATACCTTTACCGCCTATCCCAAGACCACGGATGTGGCGACTTTGGCTGAGGAAATCAAGGATGCGGATGTGATCATGCTGGCCAATATGCCCCTGCCCGGGGCTGCCCTGGAGGCATGCACGAACCTGA
>JAFUPO010000061.1 GCA_017481185.1 Clostridia bacterium
GGATCTTTCCACTGTGGGCGGGCACCTGGTGGAGGGCTGCATCATCAACACAACCTGCGAAGTTGTGCTGCTGGAGCTTGATGGCATCAAATTTACAAAAGAGTTTGATCCCGTTACCGGCTACGATGAGCTGAAAGTGATAAACAAAGCGTAACAAAAAAGCGGCTTGTTAGCCGCTTTTTAATTTAAGGGATTGGCGTAGGTTCCAGCACGGCGATCTCCTCGTAATAAGGTTCCGCCGGCACATTATCAGGAATCCATGGCATCAGGAAGCAATTCACATACCAGGTGTCCATCTGCATCTTGTAGTTGAAGTAACTGGTCTCCTCCTGGGTCCGCTCCTCCTTGGGAACTGCTGAAAGATTTCTCGTCCAATCTTCGGCATACATATCATAGTCATGAACATACATCTTGACGCGATTGCTCATGTTGCCCTCAATGGTGGTGATGCGATATTTGCCATTGCCCAGCTCCTCCACATCATACACCAGACCTACGTGCACGGTCTTATTAGCTGACTTGCGAACAGCGTAAACCAAAAGATACCCAGGCTGAGGAACTCGGGTAGAGCGGTTAATCTCCTGATAGCCGCGCAGGAGCTTGCCTACGCTCGCTTCCTTTACATGGTACAGACCCTCAGGCTCCTCCATCTTTTTAACCTTCTCCAACACATCCATCGGGATGCCGGCTTCCATCATGCACCAGGTCACAAAGCCGCCGCACCAGCCAAAGCCAATGCCTTTACCCCGCCACTCAGTATACTTATTGACCTTTTTGAGGGTCTTGCCTGCCAGGTTTTCCCACTCGTTATAGGCAATATCCAAAAAATCCTGAATCTGCCGGGGGGGCTGCTGCGGCTGTTCTGCAATTGCCACAGGGGCGGGCGTAGGCGTCGCCTTTGCCTTGGCCGCTAAAGCAGGCGTCCAAAGCATACTGGCGATCAATGCCATGATCAAACAACGTTTCATAGATTTCATTGCAATACCTCTTTAATGCTGGTTACTTGACTTCGTACACGCCTACCTGGTCAGAATGACCGATGGCCATTACCTCAGAGGTTGCTCTGGCCTTGGTGCTGCCATAGGATTTTGCGATTTCATTAAGCTGTTTGCCCATGAAAACCATAACGGCCGTATTGCCGCCATCCAGGTTAAAAGCCACCTGGCAGCCCTTAGCCCGCATCAGTTTAGCCAGATGAGCCATGGTAATACCCTTGGAATCGCCCAGTCTTCCTTCTGCCAAAATAGCCATGTAATGGCCCGGCTCGATCATACCGATGGCGCAGCGCGGATTTCTTGAATCGTTGCTTGTAAAAACACGCTCGGAGAACTGTCCGTCCTTGATAAGATAGGGGCCAAAGGAATACACGGCATAAGCGCCCTGATCCACATACTCTTGGGCAGTCAATTCAAAGCTGTGATACACTTCCAGCCTTCCATCCGGATAGAAAGCCAGCGTATCCAAATTGGGAAACAGCCACTTATTGACCTGTTTTTCTGAGTAGCGGTCATCGTAGAGAATCTGTCCGTCTCGCACCACCACGCCGGTTTTTCGCTTGCCGCCGATGCGATAGGTGTAGTAGTCGGTGTTCATGGCAAACACCAGGCCATGCTTCTTTGCCGTTTCCTGCGCATCCGCACGGGCTTTGCCCATTTTTTCAGCGTCATACTGAACGGTTTTGAGCAGCTCGCCCGCTTCTAGATCGCTCCAGATTTCAGCCTCAAACCAAGTCAGCGGCTCGCTTTCGTCATGCTTGCGATTAATCACGATCTTTGCCGTCTGATCTACAAAGAGCCACATTCCCTCATCTTCACTGGAGTAGATGAATTCGCCTTCATCCAAGAAGCCATTCTCGTTCAGTTCAGGCATCTTGCTCACGTAGGCAGGCACTGGGGTCGGCTCGGGAGACGGCGCAGGTGTCGGCGTAATGGGCACGTAAGAGGCGGGTTCATAGATGTTCTCAAGAAAGTCATCCTTGCGTACATCCTCACCCACGGTGGTATGCACCAGACCAAAGACCCGGTTATCATACTTGACGCCATTCGTTTCCATGGAACGCTTATTTTTGATCTGCACACTATGGTTTGCGAAGGCTTCAGCCGCCACCTCTAGGCTTGTCTTGCCCGGGAAGGATTCCAGCGCAATAGACCAATCCAGCGTTATTTGGTTCTCCTCAGCCAGGTGCAGATAAAGCTTCTTTACCTGCCACAGGCCGAAAGCCATATAGGAGTCCAGATACTTGCCGTCGATCATCGCGTCTTCAAGGGCTTGAACGGCCGCGTCAGCCAGCATCATGTGCTGGCCATTTTTATTCTCGCCATTGGCATCGTGAGTCACCACAACCTCAGGCTGATAGCGGCGATAGAGATCCACGATATACTCCATGACCTTCGCTTTGCCAAGCGCCTTGTAGGCCTTGGCTGCCGTGTTGCTGCTGGCCTCTCTGAAATCTCCTATTACGGGGTAATTCCTAACTCCCATGGCCCATAGGCCATTGAGCAATTCTGCCTTGCGGGCATTGCTGCCATCGCTTAGATAGGCGATCACCACCTTGCGCTGCTGTTCAGCCACATAGGTGGGAATAGCGCCGCCAAAGTAGAGCTGCTCATCGCCCGGATGAGCAATCAAAAACAGCATATCAGCCTTTTCCACAGGGGGCTCCCACCGCTGAACCCAACCGGGAATATCGCCGTCGGAAAAGGCATAAATCTCGTTGATGGCCAATTGGAATACGCCCTCATTTGTGACATATATCCGAACCTTTTCGGCCGGCGCCAGGGAAATAAAGGTATGATAAAAGCGCGTATCCCCCTGCTTTACCGTTTCCCAGCCGTTTCCATTATCCACCTGGATCTCATAGCTATCCGGCATCGTGGCAAAGCAGATATAAAGTCCTTGGATCGGCACGCCGGCAGGCGCGTCAATCTCCACCCATGGATTATTGTCCTTGTGGCTTTCCCAGCAGGTGGTGGTTTTGCGGTCAATCATGGCCTTTTCGCTTTTCTTCGTATAAGACAAATGAAAGGAGCAATCTGCCGTCAGATCCACCGCTTCGGCCGCCAAAGCACAGGATGATGCCACAATGAAGCATACTGCCAAAAGAAGGCCAGCAAGCCACTTCTTTACCATGATTTATACTGCCTTCTTTCCAGCAATTTTAAAAGGATCTTCCATCGTTCCGTTTCCGCCGGTAACCTCCAGCTTCGTCATGTCCAGCCTGCAAACAGGGCGCCAACCCTCGTTCATAACGACCACACGAATATAGCCGATATTGCCCTCGGCCTTGGTGCAGCGAGCGCCGTAAGGTGCGGCAGTGCTCTGCGTCATAGTCCAATAGGGGCTGCACTTGCCATGCTTGGCGCGATAAATGAACAAGCCATTTGCCTTGGCATATTCGGTTCCCCAGGCTTTGCGGGCCTTGTTGGTACCAAAGCCCAGGGCCTTATTATTCACATCCTCACCGGTGAGCAGATAGAACTTGCCCAGGTGTTCATAATCAACGATCAGACCCAGCTCCTCCTCAGTGAAGCAGCGAGGGGCGAAATCATTGTTCAGGAAATCCCACAACTCCGTTTTGGAGAAATCCGCATTGAAAGCAATCCACTCCTTATCATCGGGATGGATGCGTCCATTGCCCAGGATATACTCGCTGCAAATATACGCCTGGTCATTCTCAACAGACAGCACTCGCCAAATGATGGGCTGTATCTCGCCCTCCGCCGTCTGTTCGATCTGGCCCATGTGCAGATACACATAGCCTTCTTTTTTATCGTAGCCGCGCAAAGGGCTTTCTTCAGCGGATGCGCATACGCACAGACATAAAGAAATGACC
>JAFUPO010000062.1 GCA_017481185.1 Clostridia bacterium
GCGAGCGTCCCAATGTGGTGCCCGGTCTGGCCACCGCGCTGGTGTGCGGCGACGAAGCCCTGTGTGAAAAGGTGCAGGCCGCTGCCGAAAAGCTGCAGCTGGATGTGAAGGCCGAGATGGAAAACGGCCTCGTGAAGATCGTCGCCACCGGCGTTCCCGGCCATGCCGCCTTCCCGGAGGCTGCCCGCAACGCCATTGGCGAATTGCTGCTGGTGCTCAGGGAACTCGGCGTTCAGGGCGTGCTCAAAACGCTTGCGGACTGCGTGGGCATGGAATACGACGGCAAGGGCCTGACCATCAAGTGTCAGGACGAGGTCAGCGGCCCGCTCACCTGCAACATGGGCATCCTGCGCTACAACGAGCAGGACGGCCTGTACGCCACGCTGGATATCCGCTATCCCATCCTGTGCGACCACAAGGCGCTCACCGCCAGCATCGTGGCGGCTCTCTCGCCGCTGGTCACCGTAACCGTGGACAGCCAGAAGGATCCCCATCATGTGCCAGCCAGCAGCAAGCTGGTCCGCGCGCTCATGGAGGCTTATGCCGAAGTGACCGGCGATACTGAATCTCAGCCCATGGACATAGGTGGCGGCACCTATGCCAAGGTTCTGGAGGAAGGCGTGGCCTACGGCAGCCTCTTCCCAGGCGAGCACGAGCTGGCCCATCAGGCGGGCGAGTACATCAGCATCGACAGCCTGGTGAACAACCTCTACATCTTCATCAAGGCGATCGAGAAGCTGCAGGATTAAGCCATGGCTTTGTCTCATCCCTCTCTGCGGCGGCAAGATGGAGCGAAATTGAATAAAATTCATAAATCAAAACCACCGGCTAAACCGGTGGTTTTCTTTCTTCCAAGCACAAACCGGCGAAGAACATTTCCTTCGCAGGTTTGTGTCGTTGACTGCAATGGGTGCAATCTTCCTGCGCACGAGGCTCTTGCCCAGCTAGGAGGCCAGCAGAATAGGCAGAGTTGCACACAACGGAGAAAACCGAGCCTATATTGATGATTTGGAGAAGTGCAAATATATATGATTTATCATTTGTTTCTTCATCAGATGTCTGCGGGTGTCTGCCGTAAGCGACGGTTATGGTGTCATTTCTGCAATCAGAGGTGACGGCTTTTCCCTTCGTGCCAAGCGTAATGGCTATATCATTATGGATTTAGAGGACAGGGAAGCCCTGGATGTTCTAGTTGATGATCTCAACAGCTTGGTGGTTTTCGCTTTCAAAGTTTCCAAAGCAATCTACGGTGTAGTAGTGCCAGCAGGATAAAATTGACTGATGGCGAAACGCTGGATGGAGTGAAAATGTTATTGTTGAGCGAAAATCAAAAAGTTTACAGGTGCAGCTTGGAAGCGGCTGTGCCTGTTCTTGTTTGATTCGCTTTTTTGTGATAGCATGGGTGAAGGGACGATGAACTTCAATTTAATTGAGGAAACAGAAATGAAAGACCTCATTATTTATGCGCATGGTAAGCTATAAATCCCAATTTGCAGGTATGAAAGAATGAAGGTATTTTACACAAGTCAGCGAGAGCTATGGCGAAAATGGCTCGCTGAACACTTTGAAAGTGAAACTGAAATATGGTTTGTGTTTCCAATGAAGGAATCCGGCGATAGAGCGCTTTCATATAACGATGCAGTAGAAGAAGCGCTTTGCTTTGGTTGGATCGACAGCACCATTAAGCACATAGACCCTAAGATCGGAAGAGC
>JAFUPO010000063.1 GCA_017481185.1 Clostridia bacterium
ATTATGATGATGCTTATAACTATTTCAGGAGTTCAGCCTATATGGATATCAGCGACTTTAAAAAGAATACTGATAGTGGCCTTCATATTGCTTGTCTCGGAGGCGTATGGATGTCTGTTGTACATGGTTTCTTTGGTATGCGTCTGTACTCGGATACAGGGTTGCAGTTTGAAACTCATTTGCCTCAAAATTGGACAAAATGCAGTTTCAGGATAAACTATAAAGGTTCACTAATTGAGATTTATGCAACAAAAGAGAAAACAGAATTTACACTCATTAGCGGTAATAAATCAGAATTTATGGCAAATGGACAATTAATCAGTCTTGACAATGAAAAATCGGTTGAAGTCCAGAATGAGGTGAAACAGGGATGAATATCAAAGCAGTAATTTTTGATTTAGATGGAGTAATTGTTTCCACGGATGAATGTCATTATCTTGCCTGGAAAAAAATGGCGAATGAAGAGGATATATATTTTGACAAAGAAATTAATAACAGGCTTCGTGGTGTGAGCAGAATGGAAAGTTTGGAGATTGTTCTTGAAAAATCACAAAAAATATATACTGCCGAAGAAAAAGTGTATCTTGCTGAGCATAAGAATGCCTATTATGTTGAGTACATCAGTAAGTTAACTCCTGATGCAATTCTTGATGGGGTAATGAGTAATCTTGAAAGTTTAAAGGAAAATGGCATAAAAATTGCCATCGGCTCTTCAAGCAAAAATACTCCGCTTATTTTAAAACAAATAGGGCTCGATAATTATTTCGATGCGGTTTCAGACGGAAATAATATTACAAATTCAAAGCCTGACCCTGAGGTTTTTTTGCTGGTTGCAAATCTTCTGGGCCTTGAAGCGGAAAAGTGCCTGGTGGTTGAGGATGCGGATGCCGGCGTTGAGGCTGCCTTGGCAGGGGGGATGCAGGTGCTGGGCGTTGGCTCTGCCAGCGAAAATCCCCGGGCTACATTAAAGGCTGCCTCCCTGGAGACTATTCGTTTGTGGGAAGTAATTAAGGCATAAGGAGGAGGCTCCATTGCTTAATCAGGCAACAGCTCAACGCGTGCTGGAAGCGGCGGTGTCCACCGGCGGCGACTTTGGCGAGATTTTTTTGGAGGACCGGGTGAATCACTCGGTGCAGATGCGGTCCAGCAAGGCTAATCTGATCAATTCTAATCGAATTCATGGAGCGGGCATCCGTGTGCTGCGCGGCACAAACGCCATCTATGTGTACACAAACGATACCAGCGAGGCGGGGCTTTTAAGCTGCGCAAAGCGGGCGGCCCAGGCCATATCTCAAAGCAGCCGAAGTATCTGCGCCCCTCTGGTGTGGCATGAAACGCCCAACATTCATGCAATCCTCATTCATCCACAGCAGGTGAAGGCGCCGCAAAGGATTGAAATTTTGCGGCAGGCAGACGCTGCGGCACGGGCATATTCCAGCGAGATCAGCCAGGTCTCTTTGCGCCTTGCAGACAGTGTGCAAAAGGTATGGATCGCCAATACCGAAGGATTATTTACACAGGACACCCGCGTATACACCCGCATGGCCTGCACAGCTGTAGCCTCCAGCGGCATGGAGAACCAGATGGGGGTAGAAAGCCCCGGCGGCATGATGGGTTACGAGCTGTTTCAAAGCCGCGTGGATCCCTGTATTGTGGGCCAAGAGGCTGCCCGCACCGCAGTGACCATGCTCCATGCCCCGGTATGCCCGGCAGGCGTTATGCCGGTGGTCATTGACAACGGCTTTGGCGGCGTTATATTTCATGAGGCTTGCGGCCACAGCCTGGAGGCTACCAGCGTTGCCCTGGGCAATAGTGAATTCTGCGGAAAACTTGGGCAGAAGATCGCCGCAGAATGCGTCACAGCAGTGGATGATGGCACTTTGCCCAACGAATGGGGAAGCCTGAACATCGATGACGAGGGAGCGGTTACTACTCGCTTGACCCTTATTGAAAAGGGCGTATTAAAAAACTATATGATCGATAAGTTAGGAAGCCGCCGGATGCAGATGCCTCCAACAGGTTCCTCCCGCCGCGAAAGCTATGCTTATGCGCCCACGTCACGGATGCGCAACACCTTCATCCTCCCGGGGCAGGATGACGAGGAGGCTATGATCCGCACCATGGGGGATGGGCTTTACGCCAGAAAAATGGGCGGCGGATCTGTAAACCCAGCCACAGGAGAGTTCAATTTTGCTGTTGCAGAAGGCTATCTTGTCAAAGATGGAAAGATCCTTCATCCAGTGCGGGGGGCTTCGCTCATCGGCAAGGGCTCCCAAGTGCTGATGCACATTGATAGAGTGGGGCGGAATATGCGCATGGCTCAGGGAATGTGCGGCAGCTCCAGCGGGTCGATCCCCACCAATGTGGGGCAGCCCATGATCCGCGTTTCCAGCCTGACGGTTGGCGGACGCAAGTAAAGGAGACAGCGTAGTGAAGTTAGATATGTTTATTCCTTTGCTGATGGGCCGGGCCAGGGAAGCGGGCA
>JAFUPO010000064.1 GCA_017481185.1 Clostridia bacterium
CCTTAAAGTGGAACGTGCGGTAGTAGCTCAGTGGTAGAGTGCCACCTTGCCAAGGTGGATGTCGCGGGTCCGAATCCCGTCTACCGCTCCACTTGCGGGTGTAGCTCAATGGCAGAGCTCCAGCCTTCCAAGCTGGCCACGTGGGTTCGATTCCCATCACCCGCTCCAGCTTGAAGGACAAGCGCCATGAGCGCCCATTAAAAAACCGTGCCATGCGCACGGTTTTTTGCTGCTTTCCTGGATGTTGAAAAAGTTAAATTTCTCAAAAAAACCTATTGACAATCGCCGGGAAGGTGTTATAATAATCAAGGTTCTTGATTTTGCACCTTTAGCTCAGTTGGTAGAGCACCTGACTCTTAATCAGGGTGTCCAGGGTTCGAGTCCCTGAAGGTGTACCAAAGCGCTGACTTTGTAAAAAGTCGGCGCTTTTTTTATGCCCGTAACAGAGAATGGGAGGCTGGACGGGCTAGGGGCCGCGGTGCTATAATCAAGCTGCGTTCATGACGAAAAACACGCCTCACGCTGCAAGAAAGAGCGTAGCGTAAAGGCAGGTATTCAGAAAGCTTGGGCATATCCCGGGAGAAAACAGGCAGAGCAAGGCGTTCAACCGCCGAAATTTTCGCTTTTTAGGGGAGGGATACCATGGGATTGAATGAAGTTGCCTCAGGAGAACGGCTGCACATTGGCTTTTTTGGTATGCGTAACGCAGGCAAATCCAGCCTGGTTAATGCGGTGACCGGGCAGGAGCTTAGCGTGGTATCCGATGTGAAGGGAACCACCACAGATCCGGTTCAAAAGGCTATGGAGCTTTTGCCTTTGGGCCCGGTGGTTGTTATTGATACCCCTGGCCTGGATGATGCGGGAGAGCTAGGCCGCCTGCGGGTTCAAAAAGCTAAACAGGTTTTGACTCGCACAGACGTGGCTGTTTTGGTGGTGGATGGCCTCAGGGGAATAGCTGCGGAAGATCTGGCGCTGATTGAAGCCTTTAAGGAGCGGAGAATTCCCTATGTGATTGCCTGCAACAAGGCGGATCTATTGCTGGAGAGGCCTCAGGACGGCGAGCAGATGCTTTACGTCAGCGCCTTGACAGGGGAGGGGGTTCGGCAGCTGAAGGAGCGCTTGGGCGCCTTTGCCCGCACTGCGCAGGGGCCCAAATATCTGGTGCGGGATTTGATAGCGCCGGGGGATGCGGTGGTGCTGGTGACCCCCATTGACGAAGCGGCTCCCAGGGGGCGGCTGATTCTGCCTCAGCAGATGACCATTCGTGATATTCTGGACGCCCATGGCATGGTGGTGACCTGCCAGGATACAGAATTGAAACAAACCCTCGACTCCCTGGCAGTGAAGCCGCGGATGGTAATTACAGATTCACAGGTCTTTGGGAAGGTCAGCAAGGATGCGCCTGGCGATGTTTGGCTGACATCCTTTTCGATCCTGATGGCCCGATATAAAGGAGATCTGAAAACGTTGGTCAGGGGGGCATCGCTTCTGGGGACCCTAAGAACAGGTGATCGGGTGCTGATTTCAGAAGGCTGCACCCACCATCGCCAATGCAACGACATCGGTACGGTAAAGCTGCCGGGATGGATTGAGCAATTTTGCGGTGCTAAGCCTGAATTTACGTTTACCTCCGGTCAGGAGTTTCCGGAGGATTTGTCGGGCTACCGGCTGGTGGTACACTGCGGCGGATGTATGCTGAACGAAACGGCAATGAAGCATCGAATTCATCAGGCAGTGGCCAAGGGAATTCCCATCGTTAATTACGGTATTGCCATTGCTCATATGAACGGTATTCTTAGGCGCAGCGTAGAGCCTTTTTCTGAGATTGTGTCGATTTTGGATGAAAAAAGTTAAATGAATGAAAAAAATTCTGTAAATTGGACAAATAGTAGCGGAAAATTACAGAATAATGCTTATGGTCTATGGTAAAGTGTTCCAACCTTTGCTATACTTCATGGTAAAGGAGGTAAGAACATGAAACTTACAACAAGCGAAAAGAAAATGCTGAGGGATTTCATTGATCCCCTGAGGGGCGCCTATGCGCTGCCTTTCGACACGGCGGATCGGATCGAAGCAGACCGGCTGACGGTGGGCTACCTCAACGCGATTCAGTCTGCCATTGATACGGTGCTGTTTACAGCCGGTAAACCGGCTTCGGTTTTCCGGTCTGATGAGAAGCAGTATCGGCATTTGCAGGAGCTGGCAGGGATGGCTCACTATGTGCTGCGCAATTACCGCGCCTATGTCTGGAACGCGCCGCGCAAAGGCTAAACGGCCCTTTTCTTTTGAACCGAGGGCTGATATAATAGAGTATCAGACCAAAGGGGATGGAGAACGTGGATCGCAAGGACGAAATTATTCGTTTGCAGATGGATCTTATCCATGAGATGAACCGCAAGCGGTTAAGCTCTCTGGCAGATGATTTGTGGGGGCAGCCCGTTAGTTCTGCTGCCCAGGCGAAAAAGCAGGAGCCTAAAAAAGTGCCTGAACAGGCGCTGCCGCCTAAGGAGGATATTGAGGATCTGAAAAAAGAGCTGAACGAGTACGTGGGTTTGGCTCAGATCAAAAAAGAGGTGGAAAGCCTCATCAATCTGGTCAGAATTCAGCAGATGCGCAGGGCTCAGGGGCTGCCTGCAAATGATCTGTCGCTGCATATGGTGTTCTCAGGCAACCCAGGCACGGGCAAAACCATGATCGCTCGGCTTATGGCCCGCATTTACCATAGCTTGGGCATCCTGTCTAAGGGACAGCTGGTGGAGGTGGATCGCAGCGCTTTAGTGGCTGGGTATGTGGGGCAGACCGCCATCAAAACCCAGGAGGTCATTCAAAAGGCCATGGGCGGCGTGCTGTTCATTGACGAAGCCTACACCCTCACCAACCGGGGCGGCACAGACTTTGGCCAGGAGGCGGTGGATACCCTGCTCAAGGCCATGGAGGATCATCGCGACGACCTGATTGTGATTGTTGCGGGTTACATCGAACTGATGGAGGAATTCGTTCACTCCAACCCCGGTCTGGAAAGCCGGTTCAACCGTTTCCTGC
>JAFUPO010000065.1 GCA_017481185.1 Clostridia bacterium
TAGGCCTTGATTATACCCCCACCTCCATTAAGCCCTACTGCATTAACATCGGCCCCAACAACCCCTATTACCATCAGGAAACCATCACCCGGCAGGAGATCATCCAATTTCCTATCGCCCGCTTTATCGAGGATGAGCTTTCCTATCTGGATTTCAGCATCTCCACAGAGGGCATCGGCATGGGCAACAATCACAGGGTCTACTACTTTAACAGCGATGCCCAGATCCTCGATTTTGTTGCTCAAACCAACGCCTACAAAGTGGGAAACCCCTGGTGCCGCGAGGCTTATGAAGAAAAGGGGATTCGCTGCCTGGCCCTGGTGCCCGATGACGGCCTGCCCCTGGAACTGGGCTGGATCAAGCGCAAAGGGCACAGCCTCTCCCCTGCCGCCTGCCGCTTTCTTGAGATCTTTGAAAAGAGGTTTAGGGATTAACCTGCATCACAGGCCCATTAAAATTTCATCGCCTTTCAAGCGCAAATAAAAAAGCAGATGTCTATGCAGGCATCTGTTTTTATCGCCTAAGGATCATCAAAGCAGCGTGCCCTCTTGATGGCACGGGCATTTCAGCGCGCTTCACGCTGCTGTAACCTTCACCACCCGCTCGTGCATCCAGGCCATAGCCACAAGGATAAACAGCAGAAACAAGGGCAGCAGCGTAGGCGTGGCATAATTGGCCACGAAACCAAAGAGGGGCGGCATGGTGCAGTTACCCAGATAGGCAAAGGCCATCTGCATCCCAATAATAGACTGAGACTGCTCTGCCCCAAAGCGCTCCGGGGTGGAATGAACAATACAGGGATACACCGGCGCGCAGCCCAGGCCCACCAGCACCAGGCCCGCCATGGCTCCCGCCTGGCCCAGGGGCAGAAGCATCAGCCCAAGGCCCCCGGCGATGATGCCCAGGCCCAGGCGCACCATCTGCGTGTCATTAAGCTTCATGGTCACAAAGCCGCTGAGGCCCCGGCCCACGGTGATGCCCACGTAAAACAGCCCGGCCAATCCAGCGGCTTCCTCAGGGGGCAAGCCGCTATGCGCTACCAGATAGCTGCTGGCCCACAGGCCCACCGTTACCTCCAGGGCGCAATAGCCAAAGAAGGTGATAAACACCGCTTTAGCCCCGGGGATGGCCAGGATCTCCCCAAAGGTTAGGGAGCGGCTCGCCCTTCCCCCTTCCTTTTCAGCAGCTGGATGGGGCCGCCAGATTTTCAGGCTTGCGAAAAGGATCACCGTAAGCCCTCCCTGGATCAGCGCCACGGTTTGATAGCCTTGAGGCCAGCCGTGACCGCCGGTTAGCGACCAGGACATAATGGAGGGCCCCACCGTAGCCCCCAGGCCCCACATACAGTGGAGCCAGCTCATATGGCGGCTGGCATAATGGAGGGCCACATAGTTGTTCAGGGCCGCATCCACGCTGCCTGCGCCCAGGCCCAAAGGAATAGCCCACACCAGCATTAGCCAATAGGAATCGCAGTGTGAAAAGCCCCATAGGGACAGGGCGGTCATGGCTGTGCTAATGGCCGTTAGCTTTCCGGCCCCCAGGCGCCGGGTAATACGGTCACACAGCAGGCTAGAGATGATGGTACACAAGGAAATCAGGGTGGATAGGATCCCCGCATAGGAAAGGGGCACCTGAAAACCCAGGCGCATGCTGGGCCAGGCGGAGCCCAGGAGCCCATCCGGCAGGCCTAGGCTGATAAAGGAAAGATAAATGATCAGCAAAAGCAGGTGCGTCATCTTGCATAAGCTCCCTTAATGTGATAGGATACGGTAGGATTATATCATCATACTCAATGCTTCAATAGCATTAAAATCCCAAATTAATGCAACAAAACCGCCAACAAGGAGGCTTTTGCATGGTTCTTTCCCCCTGCAACTGCACCGTCGACGCCCAGGGCCGGGAGCTTCTGGAGCATGGTACGCCCCTTTTTCCCATTGCCTGTTATCAAGATGATCTGCGTCAGGATCCGGTACCCTGGCATTGGCATGAGGAAATGGAGGTCGCCGTGGTTGCCCATGGCCAGATATTGGTAGCCGCCGGGGAAGCTAAGTATCGCCTCCGGGAAGGGGAAGGGTTTTTTATCAACGCCAATGTGCTGCACGGGGTTTGGGCCCTGTCCCCAAACAGCCCCTGCCAGCTCCACTCCCTGGTGTTTCACCCTCGGCTGGTGGGCGGCAGCCGAGACAGCGTGTTTTATTCAAAATACCTCCAGCCCCTGATGGCGGACCCCGCCATGAGTTCCCTGGGCCTAACCGCGGAGGCTGATTGGCACAAAGTATGCTTGGCAGCCATTGAAACCGCCTGGCAAAACGTTTTTCACGAGCCCGCAGGCTATGAGTTTGCCGTGCGGGAGGCCCTGTCCCGCTTGATCTATCCCCTGAGCCAGCGCAGCACGCCTCAGCCCCAGGCAACCTCCCCCCGGCAGGCGCGCAGCAGCGCTCGCATCAAGGCCATGCTGCGCTTTATTCACGCTCATTACGCCCAACCCCTAAACACGGCGCAAATCGCCGCCAGCGCCCTCGTGAGCCCCTCTGAATGTTTGCGCTGCTTTCATCAAACCATCGGCATGACCCCCATGCAGTACGTAAAGCAGTACCGCATTCAGCAAGCGGCAGCGCTTTTGAGCGCCACTCCCCTGCCGGTAACGGAGATTGGCTTCGCCTGCGGCTTTCAGGAAATGAGCTATTTTGCCAAGGTGTTTCGAGAGCTCAAGGGCTGCACGCCCACAGCCTACCGGCAAAAAAATTCCCCTTGAATCATCAAGGGGAATTTTTAATCACAGGTCTTTGGCGATGTCGATGTTCTCGCCCACCAGGGCGACCACTGCGCCCTCTTTAGCCTCGGGGCTGTCAGCATGGGCTAGGAGCCACTTATTTCGCGCCCAGAGGAAGCGGGCCATTTCATTGGCAGGAGCCTTGCCCTTGTACGGGGTATTGGTGTTGGCAGGCAGCGCCACCAGCATTTTAAAGCCCCTTTGGGGATCCTTGTGGCAGGGGGCATAGTGCAGGGTGGTGGCATAGGTTTCAATCAGCACGCCCTTGGGCAGCAAAAAGGCCTTGACCTTAGCGGTATCCAAGCAGCCGTTTTCAATCTCCTGCTGTTTAGCCACCAGCAACACCAAATCCTCCGCCGCCAGGTTAAACTCGCTGTCCCGGTGATATTTCAGGCAGTTCATCACCGTGTTGTGGCCGTTGCACCAGCCCAATTGAAAGGGCATCCCTCCAAACAAGGCCTCGCCCACAGCCTCCGCATCAGGGGCTAAATGGAGGCTTTCCTCCCGAGGCACATAGCCCACGCCCTCAGGCAGGGGCGTTTTTGCCAGGGCCTCCAGGATTCCCTGAACAGGATACCCCGTTACCACGCGGCCGTAGGGGCGAAATTCAGGATCCATAACCGTCAAAATTTTCATTGTGAAAGCTCCTTTCGCGCATCAACCATGGATCTCATTATACCATGTAGACAGAGTTTTGCAAAATATGATATGATAAGGCCCAGCAAGGAGGATGGATTATTATGGAATTTTTAAAATGGCTGGAGCCTTTGCGAACCCCCGCCCTGGATCCGGTGATTTCCCTCATCACCCTGATGGGGGATGAAACCTTTTTTACCGTTTTGGGCCTGATCATGCTCTGGTGCGTCAGCAAGCGCTGGGGCTTTCGCTTTTTGGTGACGGGCTTAACAGGCAGCGTGATGAATCAGCTGCTGAAGGCGATCTTTTTGATTCCCCGGCCTTGGGTGCTGGATGAGAGCTTCACCATTGTGGAATCTGCCCGGGAGGGGGCCAGCGGCTATTCCTTCCCCAGCGGGCACACCCAGTCTGCCGCCACGGCCCTGGGCATGGCCGCCGCCTGGGCCAAGCGCCGCTGGGTCACGGCGGCGTGCGTTATCGGCGTTTTGCTGGTGGCCTTTTCCCGGATGTATCTGGGGGTTCATACCCCTTTGGATGTGGGCGTTTCCCTCATCACTGGCCTGGGCACAGTGCTGGGCTTCAACCGGCTTTTTGACCGGTATGAAAGCAGCGCCAAGGGCCGAGGCATGATCAGCCTGGGCTGCATGGCCTTTGCCCTGGTACTTATGGGCTATGTGCTGTTCATGCCCAAGGGCCCCCGCAATGTGGCAGAGTTTGACGCTCATGGGGTGGAATCCGCCTGGAAGCTTACCGGCACCCTGGCGGGCATCCTGCTGGCCTGGTGGGCAGATAGCCGCTTCATTCATTTTGAAACCAAGGCCCTTTGGTGGGCGCAGCTTTTAAAACTGGGCATTGGCCTGGTGCTGGTGCTGGCTGTGCAGAGCGGCTTAAAGCCGGTGTTCAGCAGCCTATTTAACGGAGCCGCCTTTGCCCATGGCCTGCGCTACCTGTGCATGGGCGTGGTGGGCGGCATCCTCTGGCCCATGACCTTTGGCTTTTGGTCGCGGTTAAAATAAGCCGGCAGGGCCATCCTAAAGGCAAGGAGGTCTGCCTATGTGTACCAGTTTGACCCTTCAAACCCAGGATTTCTACTTTGGCCGGAATTTAGACCTGGAATGTGAGTTCGGCCAGCAGGTGGTGATCACTCCCCGGCATTACCCTGTCGTCTTGCGAAAGGCCGGTGAGCTGGTCAGCCACTATGCCCTGATTGGCATGGCTGCGGTGGCGGATAACTACCCCCTCTATGCCGAGGCTGCCAACGAAAAAGGCCTGTGCATTGCGGGGCTGAACTTTCCCGATAACGCCTGGTATTCTCCCCAGACGGACCCGAGCAAGGCCAACATAAGCCCCTTTGAGCTGCCCCTGTGGCTGCTGGGCCAATGTGCTGACCTAAGGGAAGCCCGGGCGCTTCTGGAGCGCACCCACCTGGTAGCCATTGATTTCTCAAAAGAAATGCCCCTGTCGCCCCTTCACTGGCATATTGCCGATGCCTCCGGCTCCCTGACCCTGGAGGCCACCCGGGAGGGGATGCGCATCTATGATAATCCTGTGGGCGTGTTGACCAACAACCCGCCCTTTGATTTTCATTTAAACAACCTGCGCCAATATTTGAACCTACCGCCGCTTTTGCCCGAAAACCGCTTTCATGTGGATCTGGCCCTCACGCCCTTTGGCCGA
>JAFUPO010000005.1 GCA_017481185.1 Clostridia bacterium
ACTCCTCCGGGCCCCTATGGCCGGCCTGCCAATCCCCAGGCGGGTCAGGGTGGTCCCTACGGCCGGCCCGCTAATGGTGGGCCCCGGCCTGGCGGCTTCCAGCCCCGTCCCCAGGGCGGCCCTGGCGGTATGGGTGGCGGTCGTCCCATGGGTGGCGGCCCTCGGCCCGGCGGCATGGGCGGTAGGCCCGGCATGGGCAGAACCAAGGCTCCTGAATTGGCCCCTGTGATTGAGAAGGAGCGGGTATCAAACTACGATCCCAACAAAAAGAACTATGTGCGCCAGCATGACCCCGAGCGGGTAGCCAAGTCCCGCAAGCAGCTGGCCAAGGAAAGCTTCAACGGCTACGATGATGATGTGGTGCGCGGCGGCCGCAAGGCTCGCAAGAAGCCTTCTGTGCAGCAGATGATGGCCCCCATCAAGATCGAAAAGGCCTATATGACCGCCGAGACCATCACCGTAAAGGACTTGACCGAGCGCATCGGCAAGCCCGCTGGTGAGATTCTGAAAAAGCTGCTGCTGCTGGGCATTATGGCCAACATCAACAGCGAATTGGATTTCGATACCGCTTCCCTGGTCTGCTCCGAGTTCGAGGTTGAACTGGAAATGAAGCTGGAGAAGACCGCCGAAGACTATCTGTCTGAAGAAAACGTGGAGGACACCGAGGAGAGCTTGCAGGAGCGGCCTCCGGTCATCACCATCATGGGCCACGTCGACCACGGCAAGACGAGCCTTCTTGACTACATCCGCTCTACTCGCGTAACGGCTGGTGAGGCTGGCGGCATTACCCAGCATATCGGCGCTTACACCGTGGAGGTGGATGGCCGGAAGATCACCTTCCTGGATACCCCTGGCCATGAGGCCTTTACTGCCATGCGCGCCCGCGGCACTCAGGCCACGGATATCGCTGTATTGGTGGTGGCTGCCGACGACGGCGTGATGCCCCAGACGGTGGAATCCATCAACCATGCCAAGGCGGCTGGCGTGCCGGTGATCGTAGCTATCAACAAGATGGATAAGCCCGCGGCTGATCCTGACCGGGTAAAGACTGAACTGACCAAGTATGAACTGGTTTGCGAGGATTGGGGCGGAGACACCATCATGGTGCCTGTTAGCGCCCTTACTGGCGACGGCGTGGACAATCTGCTGGAGATGATTCTGCTCCAGGCGGATGTGCTGCAACTGCGCGCCAATCCTGATCGCTTGGCCCGCGGCGTTATTATTGAGGCTAAGCTGGATAAGGCTCGCGGCCCTCTGGCCACGGTGCTGGTGCAGAATGGTACCCTCAAGGTGGGCGACAATATCGTTGCCGGTATGGCCTCTGGTCGCGTCCGCGCCATGATCAACGATCGGGGCGAGCGGGTGACCACTGCTGGGCCTGCCACCCCGGTGGAGGTAGCTGGCTTCAATGAAGTGCCCAGCGCTGGCGATGAAATGATGGCTGTGGGCGATGATCATCTGAGCCGTCAGGTGGCCCAGGAGCGCAAGGATAAGCTGAAGGCTGCTCGCGTGGCTGCCAGCGCCAAGGTCTCCCTGGATAATTTGTTCAGCCAGATTGATCAGGGCAAGATCGTTAACCTGAACGTGATCATCAAGGCTGACGTGCAGGGCCGCGTGGAAGCTGTGAAGCAGGCCCTTGAGAAGCTGTCTAACGACGAGGTGAAGGTGCGGGTGCTCCATAGCGCTGCCGGCGCCATCACCAAGGATGACGTGAACCTGGCCAATGCCTTCAACGCCATCATCATTGGCTTTAACATCCGGCCCGACGCTTCCGCCCGTGAGGCTGCCGAGCGTGAGCACATCGATATTCGCCTCTACCGCGTAATCTATCAGGCCATCGAGGATATGGAAAAGGCCATGAAGGGCCTGTTGGCGCCCGAGTACAAGGAAGTGCTCCTGGGCCATGCGGAGGTTCGCAATGTGTTCAAGATCACCGGCGCGGGCACCATTGCCGGTTCCTACGTGCAGGATGGCAAAATGCAGCGTAACGCCCAGGTGCGCCTGCTGCGTGACAATGTGGTCGTCTTCGAGGGCAAGCTGTCCTCTCTGAAGCGGTTTAAGGATGATGCCAAGGAAGTGGCCTCCGGCTACGAGTGCGGTATGAGCCTTGACGGCTATAACGACATCAAGGAAGGCGACATCATCGAGTGCTTCATCATGGAAGAAATCCCCCGATAAGGGTTTTGCTGTGAAATGAGCGCGTGACGGTGTTGGCTGCGAAAAATGGCTCAGTCATTTACGCCAAGTAAACTCCTTCGCCATTTTTCTGGCCGCCTTGTCACGCATCTCATTTGACAGCATAACGGGATTTTGCGTGAAATGGGCGTCAGGCTGTGTTAGCTGCGGGTAAAAGGTTCGGTCACTTACGTTAATAAGCTCCCTCGCCTTTTCCCTTGCGGCCTTGCCTGGCATCCCATTTGCCAGCGAAACGGACACGACTGTAAAACGGTATCAAACGGGGATTCCAAAGGGATGTCATCCCTTTGGCGTGGGTTTGGGAGCAGAGCTCCCAAGACGGAGCGGTGCTCCCAAAGGAGGAAACTTTGAGTTATCAGCGGATCGATCGAATTTCTGAAGAGGTGCGCCGCGAGGTGGACCGGATCATCCGGGAGGATGTGAGCGACCCTCGCGTGGGCGGCACCTTCTCCGTAACCCGGGCGGAAGTGACCCGGGATCTTCGATTTGCGAAGATCTATGTGAGCGTTCTGGAAGATGACAAGCAGGCCCCCATGATGGCGGCGCTGAAAAGCGCGGCAGGGTTCATCCGCCGCGAGCTGGGGCGGAATATCCTGATTAGGCACGCGCCGGAACTGACCTTTGTTCAGGATAATAACATTGCCTATGGCGTGCACATCGCAAACGTGTTGAAACAAGCGTCTGCTCAGGCGCCGGAAGGATTGGAAGACCATGGCGACACAAAGGAAATGGAATAAGGCCGTGGCCGATATGCTGTCCGCTCTCAAGGGGGCGGGCAGTATTGCGCTCATGGCCCATGTTTCCCCCGATGGGGATACTTTGGGGTCGGTGCTGGCCCTGCGGCTGGCGCTGAAAAAGTTGGGCAAGGAAGTAGCTGTTTTTTGTCAGCATCCTGTGCCGCAGATGCTCATGTTCATGGAGGGGGCCGAAGAGGTGTTGCCCCCGGATCGGCTGGCAGAGAAGGTGTTTGATCTGGCCGTGGCCGTGGACGTGGCGGATATCGGGCGTATGGGCGATTGCCGGGCGGTGTTTGAAAGGGCTCAGGCTAACGCTCAGATTGATCATCACGATACCAACCCTGGCTATGCCCAGGTGAACCTGGTGGATAGCCAGGCCTGCGCCACCGGCGAAATCGTGTATGAGCTGATCGGCAAAATGGGCCTGGATGTGGATAAAGAAATGGCTATCTGCCTGTATACGGCCCTGAGCACCGATACTGGCAATTTCAGCTTTGACAACACGACTGCCAAGGCTTTTACGATTATGAGCAAGCTGATGGCCTGTGGCCTGCCCCTGAACCGGCTCAACCGCATCCTGTTCAGGCTGCGAAGCCGTGAGCAGGCAAAGCTTTTAGCCAGAGCTTTAAGCAGCCTCGCCTTTTATGAGGATGATCAGATCTCCGGGATGCGCCTGTCGCTGAAAGACTTTGAAGAATGTGAGGCTTTGCCTGAACACGCAGAGGCCATTGTGAACTTCGCAATGGACATTATCGGTGTGCAGATGGCGTTCTTCTGTCGGGAGACCAAAAGCGGGGGCATCAAGGTGAGCCTGAGGGCTTTGCCCCCCAGCAATGTGGCCCGGGTAGCGGCCCGGTTTGGCGGCGGCGGCCACGCCTTAGCGGCTGGCTGCACCCTGCATACCACGTTGGATGAAGCAGCTCGTTTGCTGGTGGATGCCATGAAGGAGGAAATGTGAACGGATTTCTGAACATCCTCAAGCCCCCGGGCATGACCTCCGCCGGTGTGGTGGGCCATGTGCGCTGGCTGCTGGGTGGAGAAAAGGTAGGCCATGCCGGCACCCTTGATCCGGAAGCAGCGGGCGTTTTGCCCCTGATGATCGGCCGGGCCGCCCGCCTGTTCGACTACCTTGTAGATAAAGAAAAGGCCTATGTGGCGGAGGTGGCCTTCGGCGCTTCCACTGATACGCAGGATGCGCAAGGCAAGGTGCTTGAAAGGGGGATTAAGCTCCCTTCCCGAGAGGCGATCCTTGAGGCGCTGCCCAAATTGGAGGGCGTGATCACCCAGGTGCCCTCAGCCTTCAGCGCCATCAAGCAAAACGGCAGGCCCCTTTATGATATGGCCCGCAAAGGTGAAGCGGTGGACGTGCCCGCCCGGCAGGTGAAAGTGAAAAGCATTACCCTGGGCGAACAGACCAGCCCGGAGGGATGGATGCTAAGCATCCGCTGCGGCAAGGGAACCTATGTGCGCACCCTTTGCCACGATCTGGGGCTGCTGGTAGGCTGCCCGGCCCATATGCGCTTTCTTTTGCGCAGTCAGAGCGGCTTTTTCACCCTTGAAAATGCGGTAACCTTAGAGCAATTGAAGGAAGCTAAAGAGGCGGGGGAGATGGACAAGCTCTTTTTGCCCATGGACGCGCCCATTGGCCACCTGCCACGGGTGATCGTTCCCCAATGGCTCAAAAAGCCCTGCCAGAACGGGGCAAAGCTGCCCTTGAGCGCCTTTAAAAAGCAGCTGGCCGGGGTGGAAAAGGGCCAGCCCGTCCGCATTTATCAGGATAGTCATTTTTACGGCATTGGCGAGATCCGGGAAGACAAGCTGGCCTTTAAGGCCATGTTTCCCGCCGAATAAAGGAGAAATGGATGAAGCTATACCTGACGCCCCCCGATCATCTGCCCCCCGGCGCTGTGGTGCTAGGGATGTTTGACGGCGTACACAAGGGCCACCGGCAGCTGCTGGAAACTGCCAGGGCTTTTGCCCAGCGGGAGAAACTGCCTGTATATGTGCTCACTTTTCAGAGACATCCTCTGCAGGTGTTGCGGCCCCAAATTGCGCCGCCCATGCTAACTACCCTGACCCAGCGGGCCAGGCTGATGGCAGGGGCAGGGGTAGACGCCCTGTTCGCATTGCCCTTCACGTTGGAAACAGCCAACGAATCCCCTGAAGATTTTTTGAAATGGCTTGTCAAAACCTTTCAGCCCAGGCACGTGGTGGCAGGCTTTAACTACTCCTTTGGACGGGGAGGCAAGGGTAATGGCGATATGCTTAAAGCATTTGGGGAGAACCATGGCTATCAAACCCATATTGTGCCCCCGGTGACCTATGAGGGAGAGAGCATTTCCTCCACCCGCATCCGCAAATTGATCCAGGCGGGGGAGATGGCCCTGGCCAATTACCTTTTGGGCAGCCCCTACGCCCTGTCCGGGCGGGTGGAGCAGGGCAAACACGTGGGCCGTACCATGGGCTTTCCTACGGCAAACTTGGCGCTGCCCAAGGGGCGTGTGATTCCTGCCTATGGGGTTTATGCCGCTTGGCTCCATGTGGAGGGTAAGCGGTATCCGGCGGTGCTGAACGTGGGCCGCCATCCCACCCTGCCGGAGGGCGCAGCCACCATCGAGGCCCACGTGATGGGCGAAACGGTGAACCTGTATGGCAAAAAAGTACGCATTGAGTTTTTAAATTTTCAAAGGGGCGAAAGGCGCTTTGCCTCTGTGGAAGAGCTTAAAGCACAGATCGCTCAGGATAAGGAAAAGGCCCTTGCCTGGTTCCAAAATAATTCAAAATAAATGTTGAAAAAGGCGCATTAAGGCGTTTACAAACGGCAACAATCATGTTAAAATAATCAGCGTGGTTTTTGGAACCATGGGCGCAGCCTGCCGACGCTCCGACGGCGTTCTTCGTTCATGGCGATTGAAACCCTGCGGCATAGCCCGCAACGAAATGACCGCTTAACGCGGAAGAAAATGGAGGAAAACCCAAATGACTAAGGCTGAAATCATCCAGACCTATGCCCGCCACGAAGGCGACACCGGTTCCCCTGAGGTTCAGGTGGCTCTGCTCACCGCTCGCATCAACCATCTGAACGAGCACCTGAAGCTGAACAAGAAGGATCACCACAGCCGCCGTGGTCTGCTGCTGATGGTTGGTCAGCGCCGTGGCCTGCTGGACTATCTGAAGAAGACAGATATTGAACGGTATCGTACCCTGATCGCCCAGCTGAACCTGCGCAAGTAAGGTCTTGGTAAAACGCCGGGCAGGCATTAGTGCCTGCCCTGGCGCTTTTTATAGTCAATGGTTTTTCAAACGGAAGCGAGGGGCAAACGCCCCCCCTGTGTGTGCCAGTCTTACGATTTAAAAAAGGGCTGGCGAAGTGACTGGAGGCTTGGCCTCCCTGATGTAAAGGAGATTGGCATGGATTTCAAATCTTATTCTATGGAATTGGCAGGCCGCACCCTGACCCTTGAATTCGGCAAGTATGCCGAGCAGGCTGCCGGTTCCTGCCTGGTGCGCTTCGGCGACACCTGCGTGATCGTTAACGCTACCATGTCTGAAAAGCCCCGTGACGGCGTGGACTTCTTCCCCCTGAGCGTGGACTTTGAAGAAAAGCATTATGCCGTGGGCAAGATCCCCGGCGGCTTCATTAAGCGTGAGGGCCGCCCCACCGAAAAGGCGATTCTCACTTGCCGCCTGATCGACCGTCCTCTGCGCCCCCTGTTCCCCAAGGGTATGCGCAATGACGTGCAGGTAGTGGCCACTGTTCTGAGCGTGGATACCGATATTCCTCCGGAAATCCCCGCCATGATCGGCTCCTCCATCGCCCTGTGCATTTCTGAGATCCCCTTCGGCGGCCCCACTGGCTCTATCGTGGTGGGCCGTGTGAACGGCGAGTTCGTGCTCTGCCCCGACGAGGCCCAGCGCGCTCAGAGCGACCTGCACCTGACCGTGTCCGGCACGAAGGACGCTGTTCTGATGGTGGAAGCGGGCGCCAACGAGATCTCTGAAGAAGTGATGCTGGATGCTATCATGCTGGCTCACGAGGAGATCAAGAAGATCATTGCTTTTGAAGAGCAGATCATTGCTGAGATCGGCAAGCCCAAGGCTGATGTGACCCTGGTGGTCACCGGCGACGATATTAAGGCTGCCGTTCGTGAATACGCTTATGACAAGTGCCAGTACGTGTTCGACACCACTGAGCGCGAGGTTCGCCAGGAGCGGGAGGCTGAAGTAAAGGCCGAGACCCTGGCCCACTTTGCCGAGGAGTTCCCTGGCCGTGAGAGCGAGATCGCTGATGCGCTGTACTATCTGAACAAGGAGATCATGCGCAAGAAGATTATCGAGCAGGGCATCCGTCCCGATGGCCGCAAGGTCACCGAGGTTCGCCCCATCTGGTGCGAAGTGGGCGTGCTGCCCCGCACCCATGGTTCTGCCGTGTTCACCCGCGGCCAGACCCAGGCCTTGACCGTAACCACCCTGGGCTCCACCAACGAGGCTCAGATGCTGGATGGCCTGTCCAACGACGATTTCAAGCGTTACATGCACCACTACAATATGCCTCCCTATGCCACCGGTGAGGCTGGCCGCTTGAAGAGCCCCGGCCGCCGGGAGATCGGCCACGGCGCTTTGGCTGAGCGGGCCCTGTTGCCTGTGATCCCTGCTGAGAGCGAGTTCCCCTATGCTCTGCGCCTGGTGAGCGAGATCCTCTCCTCCAACGGCTCCTCCTCCATGGCTTCCGTGTGCGGCTCCACCCTGTCCCTGATGGATGCTGGTGTGCCGATTCACGCGCCTGTGGCTGGTGTGGCCATGGGCCTGATTAAGGACGCCGAGACCGGCAAGGTCTGCGTGCTGACCGACATTCAGGGCCTGGAAGACTTCCTGGGCGATATGGACTTCAAGGTAGCCGGTACCATGAACGGCATCACCGCTATCCAGATGGATATCAAGATCGCCGGTATCGACAAGGCGATCCTGAAGCAGGCTCTGGCTCAGGCTCTGGAAGGCCGCCTGCACATTCTGGGCATCATGCTCCAGACGCTGGGTCAGCCCCGTGAGCACCTCTCCAAGTATGCTCCCAAGATTATCCGCTTCACCATTGATCCCGAGAAGATCCGCGAGGTCATCGGTAAGGGCGGCAGCACCATCAACAAGATCATTGCCGAGACCGGCGTGAAGATCGACATTGAGGACGATGGCCGCGTGTTTATCG
>JAFUPO010000066.1 GCA_017481185.1 Clostridia bacterium
CCTTTGCCCTGCTGTTGGAAATCTGCCATCATGTGGGGGGTCATTCCCGGCTGGTTCACGAAGGGGAATGGGTGCATTGCCCTGATTTCGCCTTCTGGCGCTGGCCATTGATGGAACTCAGGGGCCTTACCCTGGGCCTGGTGGGCTGGGGGCAGATCGCCAGGGCAGTGGCGAAAATCGGCGAGGCCTTCGGCATGAAGATCCTCTGCTGCAACAGCAAAAACGAAGAAAACGGCGAGACCAACACCCTTGAAAAGGTGCTTAACAATAGCGATGTGGTGTCACTCCACTGCCCGCTGACCCCTTCCAATGGGAAGATGATTAACCGGGATACCATCGCTCAAATGAAGGACGGGGCCATCCTTTTGAACACTGCCCGGGGCGCTCTGGTGGATGAGGAAGCCTTAGCCCAGGCCCTAAAAAGCGGCAAGCTCCTGGCCGCCGGGGTGGACGTGGTCACTGATGAGCCCATGAGGGCAGACTGCCCCCTGCTGGGGATCCCCAACTGCCTGATCACCCCCACATCGCCTGGGCCGCCCTGGCAGCCCGCCAAAGGCTTATGGATGTGGCGGCGGCCAACCTGAAAGGCTTTATCACCGGCCAAATCCAGAACCAAGTAAATTGAAAAAAGCGTACCCATTGCGGGTACGCTTTTTAGCTTGAGGCATAAAAGCCGCTGCTTGCTCATATATCAGGGGAGAGGGTTTTTTACCCACTGGTCGTGCAGGATGGCGTAGAGGGCCACATCCACATATTTGCCTTTGTTGAAGATGCGGGAGCGGAGCACCCCTTCCTTTTGCATACCGGCCTTTGCCATCACCCGGCCTGAGGCAGGGTTGGCGGTTTCGTGCTGGGCTTCGATGCGGTTCAAAAGCAGAACCTCAAAACCAAAATCAATCACAGCCTTTAGGGCCTCGGTCATGTAGCCGCGGTTCCAGTGGGCCCGTGACAGGCTGTAGCCCACCTCGCCGGAGCGGTTTTCCTGATTGAGCCACATATAGCCAATGGTGCCAATGACCCTGTGGGAGGCCTTTTCTTCAATGGCGAAGCTGGAGGGCT
Source organism: Clostridia bacterium (assembly GCA_017481185.1). The sequence continues at coordinate 1,060 of JAFUPO010000066.1, forward strand.
CGCCGTTTTTGTACTGCCTGAGCACATAACGGATGTAGGCCCGGGTTTGGTGGATGCTCTCATGGGCATCCCACAAAACGTGCTGGGCCACCTGGGGATCCTTTGAATAATGATAGATGTCCCCTGCATCCCGTATGGCCATGGGCCTAAGGATCAGCCGAGGCGTTACCAGGGTAGGCAGATGGGCGAACACTGACTCGGGGGAGGTTTCCTCGGGCAGGCTCAATAGGGAGAAAAAGCCGCGTCTGTTAGCCAAGCAAAAGCCTCCTTCTCATCAGCGCCAGTATGCTATAGCCCTGGGGAAAAGGCAGCCTCTTCCCTAGCCAAAGGCCCCACACGAGCGCTCCGACGCCGATCGCTGTAAGCAGGATCATGGCAAGCAACCACCAATGAAAGGCGCTGGGTCTGCGCATCGATAGCGTCTCCTTTCAAAATGTTAAATATTTGTGACAAAACGGGAAGATTCCGCAGGGGTTCATCCGTTAATTGTGTGCCAGGCCATGAGGATGCCCAAGGCGGTTTTCGCATCCTGCAAAACGCCGCCCATAGCTTTATCCACCGCTTCCTTAAGGGGCAGGCGGGCAATGGCAAGAAATTCATCCTCATCGGGGCGAGCCTCCCCCTGGGCCAAATCCTGGGCCAGGTAGAGATGGATCCTTTCGTCGCAGAAGCCCGGGGTGGAAACCATGGGGGTCAGAAGCTTCCAGCTTTGGGCCGTATAGCCGGTTTCCTCCTTCAATTCACGCATTGCGCACTGGAGGGGATCCTCCCCTGCATGATCCAATTTGCCCGCCGGGATCTCCAGCGTCAGCCGGTTCAGGGGGCAGCGCCACTGGCGCACCAAGAGCACATTGTTTTGCGCATCCAGCGCCACGACTGCCGCAGCGCCCTTGTGCCGAACGATTTCCCGCACCGCGATGGCCCCGTTGGGCAATTGGGCCTGCCATTTTTCCACATCAAGGATGGCGCCTTGGTAAAGGGTTTCTTTGGTCAGAAGGGTTTCACGAAGGATAGGCTCTTGCATGGCTTTTAACGCCTCGCTTTCACGTTGTTTTGCGGTAATTCGCCGCCGGGGGCGGCCATTCCTGCCCGCTGGCAGTATTTCACGGCAGCCCCTGCATTGACAATGAAACAATTTTGTAATAAAATTTCAGCAGGTACACCATCAAGGAGGGACTTGTATGCATAATCACCTCAAGGCTCTGAAACGGTTTGTGAGCCTTCTCATGGCAGTTGGGATGCTGGCAGGGATGCTGCCCATGGGCGTTTTGGCCCAGGGCCAGTGGGAAAGCCTGTCCATCACCCTGTCCTGGATGGACGGCAGCGGCAATCCCATGTCCGCCATGGCGTCTTATATTGAGGACAGCGGCAACGCCTTCTGGGCTCAGGTGGATCCAGCCGCCCTTCCTGATGGGCTAACGCTGTTCATCAGCCATCCCGATGGCTATACCTTTACCCCGGGGGATGGCGAACCCCTTTACGGCATTGCCGATGCAGGCGCTATCGATGGGATGAGCGCCGTGAGCATCTATGCCTATCAGGGGGATAGCCAGGCAGGCGATATTCTTTTGTATATCTCCTCCCAGCCCCAGCCAGCCCCTGAACCGGAGGCGACCCCCGAGCCCCAGCCGGTGAGCATCACCATCCGCAGCGTAGGCGCGGACGGCGCGGATCTGGGCAGCCGCACGGAAAGCTTTATGCC
>JAFUPO010000067.1 GCA_017481185.1 Clostridia bacterium
CATGGTGTTCAGGTTGTGCACCAGAGCTTCCATGGCCTGGTAGGTGGCCTTATCGGTCTCCTTGGCAGCCTTCGTATCCACAAAGGTCAGGATGCGGTCCAGCTCCGCCTCGTCGCCATATTCAGCCATTTGAGCTTTCAGGGCGGCCCGGAACTCCTCGGTGGGCTCCAGGGTGGGGGTCAAGCCGGTCGCTTCGTAAACCTTGGCTACCAGCTCGTCCGCCACAGGATCAGCGTTTTCCACGCCCTTGAGCAATTCTAAGGCCCGGGAGAGATTCATGCGGTAGCGCTTAATATAGGTCTTTTTGACGCCGGGAGCCATGCCGTAGTCGAAGTTCACCACGCTTTGGCCGCCGTGCTGGTCGTTCTGGTTGGCCTGAATGGCAATGCAGGCCAAGGCGGAGTAGCTGTAAATATCATTGGGCTCCCGCAGAACGCCGTGGCCGGTGGAGAAGCCGTTGTGAAACAGGTTCACCAGGTCAATCTGGCAGCAGGTGGTGGTGAGGGTGTAGAAATCCAGATCATGGATGTGGATGTCGCCCTCCCGATGAGCCTGAGCAAAGCGGGGATCCAGCACATACATATCGTAGAACTGCTTGGCGCCCTCAGAGCCGAACTTAAGCATGGAGCCCATGGCAGTATCGCCGTTGATATTGGCGTTTTCGCGCTTGATGTCGGAATCAATGGCATCCTTAAAGGTAATATCTTCAAAGATTTTCATCAGGCGGGTGTTCATTTCGCGCACCCGGCTGCGCTCGGCCCGGTAGAGGATGTAGGCCTTGGCGGAGCGCACAAAGCCCTTTTCAATGAGCACCCGCTCAACGGTATCCTGCACCTCTTCCACAGAGGGGGCGCTGGCTACGCTTTCGTTGTTTTCCAATTCAACAGCCACCTGGCGGGCAATGGCAGCCGCCGTTTCGGCACCCTTTGCGCTATGGCAAGCCTGAAAGGCCTTCAGGATCGCGTTTTCGATCTTGGTCTGGTCAAAAGGCACAGTGCGGCCGTCCCGCTTTTTGATGGTGGTAATGCTCATTAAAACTTCTCCTCCTTGGCTTTAAAAGGGCGTATAAATGATGGCGGCTCAGCCGCCGATGCTTAGCATTTTCTGTGCTGCGCACAGGTTTTAAAAGCCATTGCCGAATGGCGAGCATTGCCATTATATTGTGTTCATCTTCCAATGTCAATACTATATCTAGTTAATTTTAAACTTATCAAGCACCAAAAGGCCTCAACCCCTTGTGGCGCCTAAGCGAAAAAATTTTAGGGCATATTTTTTATTAGAAAAGTTGAAAAAATGCGTTGACACCGCCTCTTTGAACGGGTATTATAAAGATTGAACCATTGATATTTGAGAAAGGAGAAACCGCAAGTGGAAGGCGACCCGTACAGTCCCCAGATGTTCCAAATGAATAGGCCCGCGTCCCTGTGGTCTCTCCCTGGGGTCAGGTTTTAGAATCCTGATGCCAGCCTGTTTTGACCTGCCTGTGGGGCGCTTTGAGCCGTCTCTTTAAGAAAGGCAGGTTTTTTTATGAAAAGAATCTTTAAAACGGTGGAAGATCACCTCATCGAGTGCAGCACTTTAGAAAAAGGCTGTTGGGTTCATCTGCAAAATCCCACCCGGGAGGAAATTGATGGGCTGAATACTCGCTTCAAGCTGGATCCCACCTATCTGCAGGCCGCTCTGGACGAGGAGGAAAGCGCTCGTATTGAGACCGATAACGGCCAGACCCTCATCATCGTTGACATTCCCTTTGTGGAGTCTGAGGGCAGCGGCTATATTTACTCTACTATTCCTATGGGCATCATCCTGGTAGACGAGGTGATTATCACCGTCTGCACCCGCGAGACCCCCATCATCACCGATTTCACCGAGGAGCGCATTCGCAATTTCTGGACCTTTAAGCGCACCCGCTTCATCCTGCAATTGCTGCACCGCAACGCCTCCCGCTTCCTGGCTTACCTGAAGCAGATCGATAAGGCCTCCATGCACGTGCAGGATCTTTTGGAAAAGTCCAGCCGCAACCAAGAGCTGCTTCAGATGATGAAGCTGGAAAAATCCTTGGTGTTCTTCTCTACCTCTTTGAAGGGCAACGAGATGGTCATGGAAAAGCTGCTCAGGCTTGAAGTGATTCAGAAGTATCCTGATGATACGGATTTGCTTGAAGATGTAATTATCGAGAACGAGCAGGCCATTGAAATGTGTAATATCTACCGCGACATTATGAGCGGCACCATGGATGCCTTTGCTTCCATCATTTCCAACAACCTGAACATCACCATGAAGGTGCTGACCAGCTTGACGGTGGTTATGTCCATCCCTACCATCTTCGCCAGCCTTTGGGGCATGAATGTGAAGGTTCCCTTTGCAGACAGCCCCGTCGGCTTCTGGATCGTGCTGGGGATCTCCGCCGCGGCAGCCCTGGGCGCTTTCTTCCTTTTATATAAGAAAAAGATGTTCCGCTAAGAAGCGGCGCCCTATACGAACAAGAGGGCCTTTCCTTAAGCAATAAGGAAAGGCCCTCTTGTTATCTGCTGTGCAGTTTACGCAACCTTTTCGTAATAGGGGGCGCGGCTGATGGCATCTTTATAATGGTGCTTAATCACATAAGTATATTGGTAGGTCTTTGTGCCGTTGATCAGGATGCGCGGCTCCTTGCGCATACGGTAGCGGCTGCGGTCAGCCAGCACCTCCACATCACGCTCCAAGGCCAGGGCCACGGGCGCCCTTTGCGCGATGGAAAGAGGGCGCAATCCCATTTCAAGCAGATCAAAGCGATAACCCTTGCCCGGCTGGGACATGAGGGTAATGCACACATCCTCCTGGCGGATACGCACACTTTCAATATCTTTGCGGCTGATTCGGCGCAGCAGCGGATACATCTGCGCATACAGGTCGCTGCCCCGGAACTTCTGAATTCGCAATTGCTCCATGCGGGTCATCTGCCGATCCTTCCAGAACAGGTACACAGCCAGCCCAAAAAGCCCAAGAACAAGCAGCAATAAAAAAAGATCCGCCACAAAAAGCGCCCCTTTTCCAAACTTATTGCTGCAAATTATACCATATCCAGTGGCAGCAAACAACTTTATATGCCAGATGTAGGACTTTTGTTTATCTTTTGTAACATAGTATCCCCTTTGCCCCATCCGCCTGCCGGCATCGCCGCCAAAGAATTGGCCCAGCGGTTATCTCATTATTTTATATATTCGTTTTATTCCTATCGGAAAGCGCCGCCGCAGATCATCTGCATTTTGACGTTCTGAAATTATGCAGCCGCGAATATTCATCTTTCCTTTCAAAAAAGTCGACTCTAGCAGCTTGTTTTGAAGAAGGCTGGCAAAATTCTGCAAGTTTTTTATAATAAAATGCAAAATTTGTACAAAGCGCCTATTGACATTTTAAGTGATAGAACGCAAAATGTTAGAATACCGATCATATGCACGCTGTTTATTTCCCGGAAGCAGCATCGGCAATAGAAGTGAAGGGACGGTTATCATGAACGGTAAATTCCTCATCTACATGCTAAAGCGTTTCGCTATGGCTATCCTGACGATCTTCCTGGTGGTGTCCATCACCTTTCTGGTGATGCACGCTATTCCCGCCAGCCCGTTCAGTTCGGAAAAGGCCAAGTCTGACGCTACCATCGCGGCTTTGGAGGCTAAATACGGCTTCGATAAGCCCCTGCCTGTGCAGTTCGTCAATTATATTAAAAACGTGCTGCGGGGCGACTTTGGCCTGTCCACCAAGTGGATCGGCTCCACCGTTAGCGACCTGATTTCAGGCGCGCTGCCTTATTCCATGCAGCTGGGCCTTTGGGCCGCAACCATCGCCATTATTTGCGGCGTAACCCTGGGCGCGATCGCAGCTCTGAACCGGGGCGGCGCGCTGGATAAGATCATCCAGGTAGTCACCACAGGCCTTGTATCCATGCCCAACTTTGTTATTGCCACGCTCCTTTTGATCGTGTTTGCTTTGAAGCTCAAGCTGCTGCCCACCATGGCCACCCAGGAGGGCGGCATGATCCTGCCTACCATCTCCCTGTCCCTTTATCCCATGGCGTACATCACCCGTCTGGAGCGCTCCAGTATGCTGGATGTGCTGGGTCAGGACTTTATCCGCACCGCCCGTTCCAAGGGTCTGAAAAGCAACAAGGTGATCTTCAAGCACGCCTTGAAGAATGCCTTGGGCCCGGTCATTACCTATGCCGGCCCCATGCTGGCCTACATCCTTACCGGCTCCATGGTGGTTGAAAACATCTTCTCCGTGCCCGGCCTGGGCCGCCTGTTTGTCAACAGTATGCTGCGCACCGACTACATGATGATCATGGGCGTGACCATCGTGCTGGCTACCATGATCGTTTTGATGAACTTCCTGGCGGACGTGCTTTACAAGCTGCTGGATCCGCGCATCAACTTGTCCTGAGGTGTTAAGTCATGGAAAATAAGATCAAGAAAAATCCCCTCAGCCTTCAGATTGATCCCAACCTGTTTAACCGGGCTACGGATGATGAAAAGGCTCAGATCGTTACCCAACGGGAATCCGTTTCCTTCTTTAAGGATGCCATGCGCCGTTTGGCCAAGAACAGGATGGCCATGCTCTGCCTGTGCATCCTGGTGGTGATCACCCTGATCTCCATCATCGTGCCCATGGTGTACCCTTACAGCTATACCCAGCAGGATGTAACCGCCAAGAATCTGGAGCCCTTTGAGTACTCCCGCAAGGAGCAGGCCCGCATTGCTCAGGGCCAGGATGTATTTCCCCACATTATGGGAACTGACAGCCTGGGCCGCGACTACGCCATCCGCGTAATCTACGGCACCCGCATTTCCTTGGCCGTTGGCTTTATCTCCGCCCTGATCGTTGTGTTTATCGGCATCATTTACGGCTCCATCTCCGGCTATTTCGGCGGCAAGGTGGACCTGATTATGATGCGTATTGTAGACATCATTTACTCCCTGCCTGATGTGCTTATCGTAATCCTTCTGTCCGTGGCTATCAAGGATATTATCAGCACCTCCAAGAGCGAAATTATCGTGAAGCTGGGCGCGGGCATGATTTCTATCTTCATTGTGTTCGGCCTTCTGTACTGGGTGGGTATGGCCCGGCAGGTTCGCGGCCAGATCCTGACCATTAAGGAGCAGGAGTATGTAATGGCCTCCAAGGCCATGGGCGCCAAGCCCTTCCACATCATCCGCAAGCACATGATTCCTAACTGCGTATCGGTCATTATCATTACCGCCGCCATGCAGATCCCCAGCGCCATCTTCACAGAGAGCTTCCTGTCCTTCGTGGGTATGGGCGTGTCCATGCCGATGCCTTCTTTGGGCTCCCTGGCCTCTGACGCCCGAAACGGCCTGGTTTCCTATCCTTATCTGCTGCTCTTCCCCGCTGCTGTGATCTTTTTGATCGTTCTGTCCTTCAACCTATTGGGCAACGGCCTGCGGGATGCCTTTGACCCCAAACTGCGTTCTTAATTAACGGGAGGTTTAGCGACCATGGCAATGCTTGAAGTAAAAGACTTGCGGACCTCCTTCTTCACCCCGGCAGGCGAGGTCAAGGCAGTCAACGGTATCTCCTTTAATCTGGATAATGGCAAGGTGTTGGGCATCGTTGGCGAGTCCGGCTCCGGCAAGTCCGTTTCCGCTTATTCTATCCTTCAAATTCTGACCCATCCCGGCCGCATCGTTGGCGGCAGCATCAAGTTCAAGGGCCAGGAGCTGGTGGGCTGCACCGAGGAAGAGATGCGCAAGATTCGCGGCAACAAGATCTCCATCATCTTCCAGGATCCCATGACCAGCCTGAACCCGGTGTACACCATCGGCAACCAGCTGCGCGAGGCTATCCTTTTGCACACCAACCGCAACAAGGAGCAGGCGCAGGCCCGTGCCGTTGAAATGCTCCAGTTGGTGGGCATCAACGAGCCCGAAAAGCGCTTAAAGCAGTATCCTCATGAGCTTTCCGGCGGTATGCGCCAGCGGGTGATGATCGCCATGGCTCTGGCCTGCGAACCGGACATCCTTATTGCCGACGAGCCCACCACCGCCCTGGACGTGACCATTCAGGCTAAGATTCTGGAACTGATGCAGGATTTGCAGAAGAAGCTGGGTATGGCCATTATTATGATCACTCATGACCTGGGCGTTATCGCCAGCCTGTGCGACGAGGTGATCGTTATGTACGCAGGCAGCGTGTGCGAGCGCGGCACGGCGGAAGCTATCTTCTACCGCCCCGCCCATGAGTACACCAAGGGGCTTTTGCGCTCCATCCCCAATATTGATAACGACGAGCATGAGCGCCTCACGCCCATCACCGGCACGCCCATCGATCTGCTGAATATGCCCAAGGGCTGCCCCTTTGCCCCTCGCTGTGAGCGGGCCATGAAGGTGTGCCTTACCGAGCATCCTCAGGAGATCCCTGTGGGCAAGGATCATCTCAGCGCTTGCTGGATGAATCTGCACGATGGCATCCAGCAGGGCGTGGTTCGCACGGATGCTGAGGGCAATATTACCGCCATCGACCTGGAAGGCACGCTGGCTGAATCAGGAGGCGCTGACCAATGAGTGAAAAAGAAAAGTATCTGGTAGAGGTACGCAACCTGAAGCAGTACTTCCCCATTTCCACCGGCTTTTTAAAGACTACCATGCTCAAGGCTGTGGATGATGTTTCCTTCAACATCAAAAGCGGCGAAACCCTGGGCCTGGTAGGTGAATCCGGCTGCGGCAAAACCACCGTGGGCCGCTCCCTTCTGCATCTTTACAAGCCTACCGGCGGCGAGGTTATCTTTGACGGCAAAAAGGTTTGCAAGGCCACCATGCCCGAATTCCGCCGCAAGGCGCAGATCGTGTTTCAGGATCCCTACTCCTCGTTGAACCCCCGCATGACTGTGGGCGACATCGTAGGCGAACCCCTGGATGTGCAAAAGCAGTTTAAAAGCAAGCAGGCGCGCAACCAGCGGGTGCTGGAGCTTTTGGACACCGTAGGTATCTCCGGCGAGCAGGCTACCCGCTACGCCCACGAGTTCTCCGGCGGCCAGCGCCAGCGCATCGGCATCGCCCGGGCCCTGGCGGTGAACCCGAAGTTCATCGTCTGCGACGAGCCCGTGTCCGCGCTGGACGTGTCCATACAGGCGCAGGTCATCAACACCTTTGAGGACCTGCA
>JAFUPO010000068.1 GCA_017481185.1 Clostridia bacterium
AGCCCTGAGCAGGCCATCAAGAATAACGTGTTTGGCACCTACAACGTGGCCCGGTGCGCTGTGAACCACGGGGTGGAGAGGTTCGTGATGATCTCCACCGATAAGGCCGTGAACCCCACCAACGTGATGGGCGCCTCCAAGCGCATGGCGGAGATCATTATCGAGGCCATGGAAAAGAAGGAAAAGACCCAGTTCACCGCCGTGCGCTTTGGCAATGTGCTGGGCTCCAACGGCAGCGTGGTGCCCCTGTTTGAGCGGCAGATTCGCGCTGGCGGCCCGGTGACCCTCACCCACCCGGAGATCATTCGCTATTTTATGACCATTCCTGAGGCGGCCAGCCTGGTGTTGCAGGCAGCCTCCATCGCCAAGGGCGGCGAGCTGTGTGTGTTGGATATGGGCACGCCTGTGAAAATCAGGGAGCTGGCGGAGCGGATGATTCAGCTTTATGCCGACCCCAACGGCCCTCGAGTGGAGATTGTGTATACGGGCCTGCGCCCCGGTGAAAAACTCTACGAGGAGCTTTTGCGCGACGAGGAGAACTCCACCGCTACCAGCAAAGAGAAAATTTTTATCGCTAAGCCCGAGCAGGTGGACTGGCCTCAGGTGGAGCATATGCTGGGAACCTTGCAGACCTGTCTGGACACCCAAGGGGACATCCGCCAAGCCATGCATGATTTGCTGCCCTCCTTTAAAAAACCGGAGGAGGTCAACGGCGACCGGGCGGAGCTGCCCAGAGAGGCCTCGTAATGCAAGCAATGTTAAACGCTGTTCACCATGTAGCCATTATCGTTTCAGATTACGAGCGATCCCGTCGGTTTTATGTGGATACCTTGGGCTTTCAAGTGATTAGGGAAAACTATCGCCCCGCCAGGAACGACTGGAAACTGGATTTGAAACTGGGGGATATGGAGCTGGAGATTTTCGGCATCCCCACAGCCCCCAAGCGCCCTTCCTACCCGGAGGCCTGCGGCCTTAGGCACCTGGCCTTTAAAGTGGAGAGCGTGGAGGCGGCGGTGTGCTGGCTCCAGAACCGTGGCATTGTTTGCGAGCCTGTGCGGGTGGATGAGTTCACTGGCAAAAGGATGACCTTTTTCCAGGATCCGGATGGGCTGCCCCTGGAATTGCACGAATAAGCGGCAGGAATTAGCAAAGAATTTGCCGCCGGATGCCTTGCCGCGGGCCAATGATTATGCTATAGTAGAGAGTGCACCATGGAACAGAATTAGGAGAAGATGAATGAAGTCCGGTAAGAAACAGCTGTTTAATTTTTTGTTTATTTTCGGTATGCTGGTTGTTGTGCTGGCCGTAGGTTTGAGCGGCAATGAGTTTTCCGACGCCTGGGCGGCCCTCACCAGTATGGCGCCCCTGTGGCTCTTTCTCTGCATTGCGGTCTGGTTCGGGTATCTGCTCACCGATGCCTGGTCCCTCCACTATTTTTTGAAAAAGCAGGGTTACCCCATTAGTTTCCCTTATGCCGTTTCTATTGCGCTGACGGGCATTTACTACTCCAACATCACCCCCGGCGCCAGCGGCGGCCAGCCCATGCAGGTGTATTACCTGAAAAAGCGGGATGTGCCCATTGGCATCGGCTCCTCTGCCGTAACGGTCAAGTTCTTTTGCTATCAGCTGATGGTGATGGTCATCGGCACCGTGGCCTGGCTTATGTATCCTGAGTTTGTGGCCCAGCAGGTGGGCCCCAGTATGTGGATTCTGGTAGTAGGCTACATCTGCAACTCCGTATCCGTCTCCTTTGTGCTTTTGATGGCGGTGAACAAGCGCCTGGTGCGCTTCTTCATCCAGCTGTTCATCAAGGTGGGCTGCAAACTGCACATCTGCAAGGATGCTGAGGCAGCCACCCAAAAGTGGGAGGGCACCCTTTCCACCTTCCATGCCAGCGTGATGCTTTTGCGTAACCGCCCCAAGGAGCTGATCGCTCAGCTCTTGATCTCCACTGCCCAGTTCATCTTTATGATTCTGGTGGTGGTGTGCGTCTACCACGGCTTTGGCCTTTCCGGCCACACCTTCGGCCAGCTGATGACCCTGGGCATGATGCTTTACATCAGCGCCGCCTATACGCCCCTGCCCGGCGCTTCCGGCGCTCAGGAAGGCGTGTTCGCCCTCTACTTTGCGGGCGTGTTCCCCCAGAGCCACCTGTTTGTGGCCCTGCTCATCTGGCGGTTCTTTACCTACTACATCAGCCTCATCGTGGGCGGTATCTCCAGCGTGTACTCCGGCACCAGCAGCCATAAGAAAAAAGCTGAAGCGTAAGTGAATAGAATAAAGTGCGAGAGGGAACCTTTTTGAAAAAAGGTTTCCGCAACCTCAATCAGCGTGGCGCTGCCAATTCTTTGGCAGCGCCACTTGTTTCGGTTGATTCGTTCAGCTCCCTGCGCCTAAAGGCGCTCTGCCCACCGGGCAGCCGGTCGCATCACTCACCTCTCGCGCTCTCCCTCTAAAAACTTTATTTTTTCATTTTAACCTGTTTGGCAGGAGAGTGTTTTTCGGCGGAAACGGTGTATTTTTCGGCAAGGACTGTGTAGGATCCTTCGTGTTTGGAACTCCAAACGTCGAAGGTGTATTTTGTACCATTAACTTGAACGAACAACTCACCGTTTCGATAGATGCTGTAATATGCAGCGCCTTTGGATTTTGGCCAACTTAAAGTTGCTCTGGTTGTACCATATTCAATTTTTGTACTTACTTTTAAGCTTTTTACTGCCTGAGGCGGATTCGCTTTTTGAGAAAGGATTATCTCCTGCTCGGCGATTGTGAGAATACCATCAACGGTCAGGTTTAAGGCAGCTTCGGCTTTTTTGATTCCTTCCTCATAACGGGGCTCATAAGTACGCATTTGGGAATAATTCAATGAAAGATATCCCAAGTCGCTTAGTTTGTTAAAAACAATGGTATTTTTGGAAGTGATTATGTTATTGCCGACATAAAGCGTTTGATTCAGAATATCACACTCACTTAAATAAATAATCCCATCCGGCGTTAATCCCAAGGTTTGCTCCATGGTTATGATATTGGGCAGATATACCTCTTTATATGTGTCCTCATCTTTGGGTAGTTCTAAGAAACCTAAATCACTGGTGAGTTTCAATAAAGAAGCAACTCCCTGGTTTTTCTGATTAACTTCAAACACAGGAAAGTCATCAATCAAATATCCCTCGCGTTGGGCTCTGTCTCTAAGCGAAATAGCGCTGGTAAGATTCCATTTTTGAATCTGCTCCTGAATGCGTAGCATATACAGTTCTTTTAGTTTTTCATCAGTTTCCTCGTAGGCGATAGCTTTTTTCAGTGTTCCTTCAGCTGCCAGATAGTCGCTATTGGCTATATATATTACAGCAAGCTCATAATACGCTTTAGCAATCTGACTTTCCGCATCTCTTAAACCATCGGATTCTTTAAAGGCTTCAATGGCTTTGATATAGTCCCCATCTTCCATCAGATGCAGCCCTCTGATGTAGTGGACTTCTTTTAGCTTTTCCGCAGCCTCAATATAGTCAGGCATGAGCAGGAAAATTTACTGGGCGGCTTCGTACTCGCCCTTTGCCAGCAAAACTAATCCCGTTTGGTAGGAGCTTTCCATGGCCTTGTCTGCGGAATCTTTATAATCCCCCAAAGCCAGGTAAAGCTCGGCGGCTGTGAGGTATGCGCCCTCCTTGAAGGCTTTTTCCGCGTCCAGGTAGGCCATTTCAAAGATGCGCTGAGGGGCGTCGGCATAGGCGCCTGAGGCCATGTATTTTTCAGAGGCGGCGGCGTATTCCTGGGCGGCTTCCAACTGGAGGCCCCACTGATAATAGCAGGCCCGGAGCTGCTCCGCAGCGGACACATTCAGCCCGGCCTGGGAGGCCATGCCGCCGCAGTTGAAGTCTCCCAGGGCCTCAAAGGCTGTGGCGGCTTCCTCATACTTTTGCCCGTCCATGAGGGCAAGGGCGGCGTTCAGGTCGTTTACAAGGGTCTGTTGGTTTTTGCCGCAGTTGCCGCAGAATTTGGCCACATTGTGCTGCCCGCAGGCGCACTGCCACTGGGGCTTGGCGGTGCCGCAGCTCTGGCAAAAGTTCTGGCTGTTCTGCTGGCCGCAGGCAGGGCAAAGCCAGTCCCCCTGCACCTGGGCAGCGGGGGCGCTGTCAGCCGCCGCCAGCTTTTCACCGGCAGTGAAGTCCATGGGGGATTCCTTAGGCCAGTTGGTGAAGGTGTAGGTTTCGCCCTTCCAGGCGGCGTAAAGGGCCAGGGGCACGCTGCCCCGCACGGCAAAGTTCAGGTTTTGCCCTTCCGCCAGACCGCTGGAGGTAACGCCTACCACATGACCATTGGCGTCAAACAGCGCGCCGCCGCTGGAACCGTGGGAAATGGGCGCGCTGATTTGGATCTGCGGCACGCCGCCATACTCTGCCAGGGAGCTGACCACGCCGGTGGATACGGTATTTTTGAGACCCTCGGGGCTGCCGATGGTCACCACCGGCTGGCCTCTTTGCAGGTCATTCCCGGCGGAAAGGGACAGAGGCCTCAGGGCTGTGGGCGCGGCAAAACCCAGAATGGCGATATCCATGTGCTCGCTGACGCAGTAGACTCTATCGACGATGTAAAGGTTGCCCGCGTCATCGCTGGCTACGATTTCCTGAGCCTCATCCATCACGTGGCAGTTGGTCACCAGCGTTTGGCTGTTGAAGGCCACAAAGCCGCTGCCGGTGGAAAGGCTGCCATCCTTATTGGAGCAGGCCAGCATCAAAACCGATTGGGCTGCCTTTTCAATGGCGTTTGAATCGGTGGTGAAATCAGCCTGGGCGCACAGGGGCCAGACCATGAACAACGCCAATAGAATAATCAACAGCCGCTTTGCACCCATAAAGCCGTCTCCTCTTTTTGTTTTGTGTTATTACCATTATATGCCTTAAAAAAAGCAAAGTCAAATAATGCCTATATCGTTTTCCTTTGGGAGAGCGCGAGAACCCTTTCCTTTTTCGTAAAAGGAAAGGGTTCTCGCAAAACATATTCACTTCAATTACAGCGGACGGATCAGGATCAGGGGAGTCAATTCGTCGCCCTGGCCGGAGGGGTTGTCCTTCATGGCGTCTTGAATTTCATCGTCGGTCAGGGGGAAGGTCTGGCACTTGCCCAATTGATCCTGCTGGATGTCGTTAGCGTCCATGAGCACCACGGGGATGCCGGTTTTGGCGGTCAGCTCATCGCACAGTTCCACCGGGTTGGGGGGATTGATCAGGGCCAGCTCCTTGTACACGTCAAAGCTGGAGCGGAAATAAAAGCCGTCAATGCCGCCAACGCCCTGGCCGCAGACCTTGTAAAACACGCCGCGGATGCCAAAGGGCTTCGTCAGGGCAGAGCAGACCACGGCCAGCAGCACCCGGGGCAGGCCGCACATATCGATGACCAATTGCAGCTTGTAGGGCTCGTGCATACCCACGCCGGTGTGGTTGATGGCGGCAAAGCGCCACAGGAAATTGGCCCAGAAGCCGGGCTTCACTTCACTGCGGGTTTTTACGGATTCCACGCACATACACATCACCTTGGCGCCGAAGGAAAGCAGGTCGCCCTCCTGGTAGAGGGGGCGCACATACTTTTCAACCAGCTCAGCCTGGTCCTCGCCCCGCTGCACAAAGTGGGTCTGGATAGCGTAGCGGGCGTATTTGCGGCCATTGCGGCCCTCGATGACGCCCCGGTCAAAATACACAATGCCGTCTTTTTCACGGCGCTGTTCTTCAAGATTTCTGGATGGGATGATGCCCATAACGATGATTCCTACCCTTCCATGCCGCCAAGCGGCATACTCTTACAATGCCCATTGTACACCGTGTTTAACCCTCCTGTCAAATTTCTCCCATAAAAAACAAGAAAGCGGCCGAAGCCGCTTCCTTGGGGTCGCTGGGAAATCAGACGGCCGGCCGTTTGCAGGCCAGCTCTTTGCGAAACAGCTCCAGCTGCATCTCGTCAACGAGGGCAGACAGGCGAAGGGCTTCTTCCAGGCGGCCGTCACAGAAGGCAGCCTCCAGGCACTCCCGAAGGGCGGAACCAGTCATCACGGCAGATACAGACATTGGGTGACCATCCTTTCTGTGCCCACTTAAGGGCTTGTATTCAATGGACTCCTCACGTGTAAAAGCATACAATGTTTTGTCATGATTTGCAATCGCGAATACACAGTAGTTTTGTCGAAGGGTGTCAAGTCACCAAAGTTTTTTTCGCACGCCGGGTTTTCTTGAAGGAATTAAGCAAAAAGCGCCCCATTTTCGCTGAAATAGGGCGCTTGTGTCATTTCTTGTTTTGAAGCTGCTGGCGCACAGCCTCCCGCTCACGTTTCAGCTCTGCACACAGGGCAGCGCTGGTCCACCGAGCGTTGGTGGGGGTTAAGATAGCCTTTAAGGGGATGGGCGGGATGCGGCCAGCCCTCAAGCTGTCTAAAAAGCGGTTAAAGAGCTGTTCATCAAAATGGGCCATTACCAGCATTTCATCGGTTACAGGGGCCTGTTCCCCCTCGGGAGCGGGCAGATCCTTAACCCCAGCCAAAGCGCCTACGGACTGGTTTGCCTCCTCTGCCGCGACCGGGCGGAAGCGGATTTTAAGCATCATGCAGATAAAGCGGAT
>JAFUPO010000069.1 GCA_017481185.1 Clostridia bacterium
TTTACAATATCATCCGTATCCACTAATGACATTTTTTCTTCAAGCGATCCCCATAGATAATCATACAAGTAATTTCTCCATGCAGTAACGTTAGTATAAGGATCATTTACGTCTACTTGTGGAAAGCCATATATTTTTTCAAAGTTTTCAAGAAACTGCCAGTCATGCTCCTCAAGAAATTCTCGGAAATTCCAATATGATGTTTGCAATCCATGGGCGATATCGAAGCCGTTCCCTATCACATAAAGAATACCCAGGATCGTCTCCTCCTTGATATGTATTCCAAGTAACTTTACTGTGAGATCATTATACCACTCTCTCAATGACTATGTAAACAAAACGCGGAAACGAATCAATTATAGAAGATCGCCTGACAATTGGCATTTCGATAACTGATGAGCGTTATTATGTGTCAGACTATTGTGAAAAGCAAGCAAAATAAGCAAGATTTCTCACGTGGGTCTTTTAGACCTTTGTTGAGCACTCTTTGCAAAATGCATAAATCGTGGTATAATATTGCATAAGGAGTTGGAAAACGCCTGTAAAAAGGCTGATTTGGCGGGAAAATATGAAACTTGGTTGGTGGCGGGCGGCACGCCCGCTACACGTGGGTCTCCAAAACCTTTGTTGTGGGTTCGAATCCTACTGCCCCTGCCAGAAACGACAGATTCCTGATGGAATCTGTCGTTTTTTGCTAAACACTCTTCTTTATGCGATAAAGTGTAGATACAAGCGAACGAGATGAAAGGAACCGAGGCCGTGCCAAAGGATAAAGTCTTTTTCACCATAGAAGAAATACAGAGCGGGCGCATTGAGGCTTCTCAGGTCATTGAACCCCTATATGATCTTATCGAACTGAACAATCTTGAGGCCTATGAGCGCTCCATGAGGCCCTTTTCGCAACCGCTGCGTTTGCTCTTTGCCGTAGAAACTTATTTAGCGGAAGTTTACAACGGCGGCCACGAGCAGTTCTTCTGCGGCTCATCAGGCATTTTGTGGAGGGATGCGTTGAAGGGGTTAGCGGCCATTGGCGCAAAGGAAGCGGCGGCAATTCTTGCACGTGCGGCTGCCAAACTGGCGCACCGAATTGCCGATAATGCGGGAGACCCATGCGCCATACTCGATACACTGAATGAAAGCCTATTAGATGAAGACGACAGCGCTTTTTATGCCATAGAAATAGATTGGAATCAGCTAGAAAAGGAATATATGCGCAATCACGCGGCTGATTTTGCTCTGAAAGAACGGCCACCAAAACCTGATGCCCCCATTGACAGTGCGCAACTTCTGTCAGAGCTTCAAAACTATTTCAAAAAGTGCAGCGACTATAGCCTCTACCCTGCATATAAGCTTCGTTTGGATAGGCTCGTGAATCATCCCCTGACGCTTGAACTGGTTCAATTCCTTTGCGACAAAGCCCTCTCCCAAAAGCACTGGCCCGAGTTGCGCTTCGCTCATCTGCGCATACTACTGCTCAACGAGTCTTCACGTTCATTCGATCTAAAACAGTGGTACTTCGATGCCTGGAAACGCAGCCGCAGACTTTGGCTGCGGCTGTTCTACATCCGAGGCTACGCCATGCACGCCACGGAAAGCGAGTTGGAACCGGTAATGAAGCGGTTTAGCGAATTGCTTCAAAAAAACCACGATTACACCGATTACTCCTATATACTTTCTTGCGGAGGGCTGCCGCACCTGGTCAATCAATATGCCTATCCATGCTTTGCGAGGGCTCTGGAGATCGCAAAGGCTGAGCACGAAAAGATTGATTCTCGCCTTCGTGGTATGTGGACGTTGAATGAGCAGCTTGAAACGGTTTTATTGATCCACCCGACGGAGGTGCAGGCAAGATACAAAGCCCTTGTTGCCGAGACTGTGAATATAAATTTGCAATCGAAAAATACCCTTGAACGTGAGTCTGAGAATATTTGTCAGGATGTGATCCAACTACAGCCTGGCAGAAAGTACAGCGTGATCATTGAATGTAAGATCTTTCGGCAGGCCTTTCCTACTGTTCCTACCCTTTCGCTGCCTGACGGTACGCAAGGATATATCGTGCTGGATGCAGCTAGGTATACCGGTTTGACGAATCTATCAGATCAAAAAAGCCCCAAACTCAGTGTACGCATAAACGAGAAAATACCAGCCTACTTCATAGTTGAGTCTGCCAGTGGAGAGCTGCACATTTCCTTTCAGGGATGGGTTGCTTCAACCGACGGCAAAGGCATCTGGCAGGAAAGCACCGCAGGCTCACTGTTGTCTATGACGCGCAAAGTGCTCAACGCTAACAAGGTGCTTTACGGCTGTAATGCTGCTGTGGAGCCAAAGCAGCATAATTGTTTTGTTTTTACTGTAGAATGGGCTGAATGTTAATTATGCGTTCGTTAAAATAGCAATATCGCTTCCTGGCCGAATGACACCGCCTTTTAGGACGACAGCAAAAACGCCCTCTCTAGGCATCACACAATCGCCAGTTTTCTGCCTAATTGCGCAATGAGCATGACACTCCTTGCCGATCTGCGTTATTTCAAGCAACACATCGCCAATCTGAAGCTGCGTACCCACACTGAGCCTATAAAGCAACACGCCTTTTGTGAGGACATTCTCAGCAAAGGCTCCCGCCGAAAGATCTGGATATTGCGGCCGAAGTTTATCAACGCTCTCAATACCGAGCAGGCTCACTTGTCGATGCCAGTCACCTGAATGGGCATCGCCCAAAATTCCATGATGCTCCCTTAAGCAAATCTCAGCCACTTCATGCTTTGGAATCCCCTTCGCTTCGCTGATACAAACAGCTACAACATTTGCCATCCTTGCTTCCTCCTTAGTGCGGGGAAAAATAAAACTCTTGACGGGATTATCTCTAGATGCCCCTGATGTGACTATGGGAAAGAGCCTTTCTTAGCTATTATTATACGATTTATTTCCTACCAATTCAATAGGTTTTTATTTAGAACTCTAAATAAATGGGAAGCCGGTTAAAGCAATTCTACCCTTTTCTTGATTCGCAAGTCGATCCATAAAAGGGTCTCCCCTGCTTAGTGCACAGCCATGCCATTTTCATTGGGAGGTGGTGATTACGGATGAAAAGTACTTGTAATCCTTTCAGCATAGGATTATAATTAATGAGGTATGCTTACCTATGCAATGAAAAAGGATTGGTGATCAATATGGCTATGACTATTAAAATGACCGGCGTGGCTGGCTTCATTGAGCAGCGTGAGATCGACAACCTGGCGCCTTTGATGGACACTGTAAATGAATCCTTGGTGTCTCTAAAGGGCGCTGGTAACGACTTCTTGGGCTGGCTGGATCTGCCCGTTAATTATGATAAAGATGAATTTGACCGCATCCAAAAGGCTGCCCAAAAGATTCAGCTCAACAGCGACGTGCTGGTCGTAATCGGCATTGGCGGCTCCTACCTGGGTGCGCGTGCAGCCATCGAGTTCTGCAAGGGACAGATGTACAATGGTGTCCGCGAGGAAGGCATCCCTGAGATTTATTTCGTGGGAAACAATATTTCTTCATCCTATCTGAATGATGTGGTAAAGATCATTGGCAAACGAGACTTTTCTGTAAATATTATATCCAAGTCTGGCACCACCACCGAACCCGCCATTGCTTTCCGTATTTTCAAAAAGATGCTGGAAGAAAAGTATGGCAAACAAGGCGCTAAGAGCCGCATCTATGCTACCACCGATAAAGCCCGCGGCGCTTTGAAAACCCTGGCCGATGCTGAGGGCTACGAAACCTTCGTGGTTCCCGATGATGTTGGCGGGCGTTTCTCCGTGCTCACCGGCGTGGGCTTGTTGCCTATCGCGGCGGCTGGTATTGACATTGTGGCCATGATGAAGGGTGCTCAGGATTCCCGCGAGGTTTGTCTAGGTGGCGATATGGCCTCCAATCCGGCATATCTGTACGCTGCACTGCGCAACATCCTTTACCGCAAGGGGAAGAACACAGAAATCCTGGTAAATTATGAACCCGCGCTGACCATGATAGGCGAATGGTTCAAGCAGCTTTATGCCGAAAGCGAAGGAAAAGACCACAAGGGCATCTTCCCCACCGCTGCCAATTTCTCTACCGATTTACATTCGATCGGCCAGTTTATTCAGGATGGTACTCGCAACCTGTTTGAAACGGTTCTGTGGGTTAAAACGCCTCGCTCTGAGGCCTACATTGAGGAAGCTGCCGAAGATATCGACGGCCTGAATTATCTGGCTGGCAAGAGTGTTCAGTTTGTCAACTCCAAGGCTTACCAAGGCACTTTGATGGCTCACATGGATGGTGGCACGCCCAATATCATTATCGAAATTGACGAAGCGGATGCCTATCACTTCGGTTATCTGGTTTACTTCTTTGAAAAAGCCTGTGGCCTCTCAGGCTATCTGCTGGGTGTGAACCCCTTTGATCAGCCCGGCGTGGAAGCTTACAAGAAAAATATGTTTGCTCTTCTGGGCAAGCCTGGTTACGAAGATCGCAAAGCTGAGCTTGAAACTCGGCTGAAATAAGCAAAAAAGAAGCTGCCAAAAA
>JAFUPO010000070.1 GCA_017481185.1 Clostridia bacterium
CACGAACGAACACGGGGGTATCATAGGCCTCCGAAAGCTCAAAGGCAAACTTGGTGAAGTCCTTGCACTCCTGGCTGTCGGCGGGCTCCAGCATGGGGACGTGCGCGGAGCGGGCATAGAAGCGGCTGTCCTGCTCATTCTGGCTGGAGTGCATCCCTGGGTCATCAGCACAGACGAACACCATGCCGCCGTTGATACCGGTATAGGCGGCGGTGAACAGGGGATCCGCCGCCACGTTGACGCCAACGTGCTTCATGCAGGTCATGCTGCGTGCGCCGCCCATGGCTGCGCCGAAGGCTACCTCGGAGGCTACCTTTTCATTGGGGGCCCACTCGCAGTTCATTTCCGGATATTTGGCGCAAAATTCCGTGATCTCGGTGGAGGGGGTGCCGGGATAGCTGGCAACTACGTGAACGCCAGCCTCATAAGCGCCCCGGGCAACGGCTTCGTTGCCCAGCATCAGCTTTTTCATAGGATAAACAACCTTTCTGAGCGGTTTATTGACAAATATATTGATTTAATTATTATAACAAATCATCGATCAAAAGGGAAGAAAAGTACCGGTAAAAAACAAAAAGCCCCATCGCGATTGCGAAGGGGCTAAGAAATCAGTTTAGTTTCATTTGAGGGCGTCGAGCATTTCGGTTGTGACCTGACTTGCACTGATATGATGGGCAGCGTAGGAAAAAAACATAGGCGCAAAGGCTTCATCTGAGATAATAAATGGTATTAGATACAGTCAGGGTTTTAGGTCAACGCTCTTTGATTAGTTAAGTTAGATCAGCACCCCGTCGCAATGATCGATCTCATGCTGAATGATCTGGGCTGTGAAGCCCCTAAAGGCGCCTGTGCGCCGGTTGAACCCTTCGTCCTGATAGGAAATGGTGATCTGCTGATACCGTTTAGTTTTTCGGCTGCCCGCCAGGGACAGGCAGCCTTCTTCTGCCTCGTAGGGGCCGCTTTTATGGGTGATGACCGGGTTAAGCATCACCATCTGGAGGGGGCCGTTGCAGAAAATAATAATGCGTTTTCTAAAGCCGATCATGTTGGCCGCCATGCCCACGCAGCCCTCCAGGTTGGCCCTGAGGGTGTCTTTCAAATCCATCACGATAGGCATATCTGCCGCCGTAGCAGGCTCCGATTTTTGAGCAAGGAACAATGGGTCGTGGATAATTGAACGTATCATAAAAATACCTCCAAACGCCTTTCTTTAAGAAGGGCGTGAGAGCCCCTTTCTTTATTTCCAAAAAGAAAGGGGCTCCTGCAATGCTTAAACGCTGAACAACAACTCTGCGTAAGTGGGATAGGGCCAGTATTCTTTGGCGCAGAGGGTCTCCAGTTCGTCGGCCACAACTCTAAGATCCCCCATGGCCTTGAGGATCACATCACGACCGTACCGTGCGCTGACAATGGGCGCAGCGGCCGGATCATCATTCTTTAGGGCCTCCGCCAGGGCATTGATCTTTTCATAAAGGGCGTCAGACAAACGGGAGATTTGGGTGAGCATACCTTCCTCAGCCCTCAAAGGCAGGCCAGGAATGGCTTCGCGCTTGCTTAAAAGGCTGTCTGCCAAGGCCTGTGCATAGGAGAGCGCCGCAGGCAAGATGTCCTTGCGGGCCATATCCAGCATGGTTTCCGCCTCGATGCGCACCAATTTTACATAGCCCTCCACCTTGATCTCATAGCGGCTGCGGGCCTCCGCTTCGCTAAAGACCCGATGGGTGGTAAACAGCTGGATGTTTTTAGGCGCAATGTAGCATGGCAGGCAATCCACCGTGGAGGTCAGGTTGAGCAGGCCGCGCATTTGGGCCTCCTGCACCCACTGGGCGGAATAATTGTTGCCGTTAAAGATGATGCGCTTGTGAGCCTTGATTTCGGATACGATCAGGTCGTGAAGCTCCTTTTGGAAGTCTTGAGCGCTCTCCAGTTTATCAGCAAATTGCTTGAGGGATTCAGCCACGATGGTGTTGATGATCACATTGGGGCCGGAGATGGAGGCGGCGGAGCCCACCATGCGGAACTCAAACTTATTGCCCGTAAAGGCAAAGGGAGAGGTACGGTTGCGATCCGTGGTATCCTTGGGAAATTTGGGCAGCACATGAACGCCAATGGCCATTTCCTTCTTTTCGGGGCCCACATAGGCGGTGTTGGATTCCAGGGCATCCAATACGGCAGTGAGCTCATCCCCCAGAAACATGGAGATAATAGCCGGGGGCGCTTCTCCTGCGCCCAGGCGATGGTCGTTGCCTGCGGAGGCCACGCTCATGCGCAATAGATCCTGATAATCGTCCACAGCCTTGATGACTGCGGTGAGAAAGAGCAGGAACTGAGCGTTTTCATAAGGGGTCTCGCCAGGCTCTAAAAGGTTCAGGCCGGTGTTGGTGGCCATGGACCAGTTGTTGTGCTTGCCAGAGCCATTGACCCCTGCAAAGGGCTTTTCATGGAGCAGGCAAACCAAACCATGGCGGCTGGCAACCTTTTTCATCATTTCCATGGTGAGCTGGTTGTGATCGGTGGCCACGTTGGTGAGGGTGAAGATAGGGGCCATCTCATGCTGGGATGGGGCTGCTTCGTTATGCTCCGTTTTGGCCAGGATACCCAGCTTCCACAATTCTTCATTGAGCTCGGTCATAAAGGCTTGCACACGAGGCTTGATGGCGCCGAAATAATGATCATCCAGCTCCTGCCCCTTGGGGGGCTTGGCGCCAAAGAGCGTGCGGCCGGTAAAGATCAGATCCTTGCGCTGATCAAAAAGCGCCTTATCCACCAGAAAATATTCCTGCTCGGGGCCTGCGGTGGAGTTGACTCGGGTCACATGGGTATGCCCAAAGAGCTTGAGCACCCGTAGGGCCTGGCGGCTCAAAGCCTCCATGGAGCGCAAAAGGGGTGTTTTTTTATCCAGGGCTTCGCCGCCGTAGGAGCAGAAAGCCGTGGGGATGCAAAGAACGCCATCCTTAATAAAGGCATAGCTGGTGGGATCCCAGGCTGTGTAGCCTCGGGCCTCAAAGGTGGCCCGCAGGCCGCCGGAGGGGAAGGAGGAGGCGTCAGACTCGCCCCTGACCAGCTCCTTACCGCTGAATTCCATAATCACATGGCCCCGGGAAATGGGGGTAATAAAGCTATCATGCTTTTCAGCGGTGATGCCGGTCATGGGCTGGAACCAATGGGTATAATGGGTTACGCCCTTTTCAATGGCCCAGTCCTTCATGGCATTGGCCACCACATTGGCAACCTGAGGATCCAGGCGCTTGCCATCTTTGATGGTTTTGCAAAGGGCCTTGTAGGTCTCATGGGGAAGTCGCTGCTGCATGATCGCCTCGTTGAATACCATGCTGCCGAAAAGAGCGCCAATGTCCGCCATGATCAATACCTCCTTATACCGCATAAAGTCTTAAAGCAATAAGGGCGCGGTGAACAGTATCACGGCGTCCTTTGAATACAAAATTTAGTATATCTTTTTTCAAAAGCGTTGTCAACTGAAAGAAAAAAACCCTCCTCACCAAGGGAGGAGGGAAAAGCGTTATGAAAAACTCTTTTGCGTTTCCATGGCATCCAGCACGTGCTGGGTAGCAGACATTTGAGCGTTTACAGGATCACGGCGTTTAAGGGCCTCCAGAATCTGCCGGTGGCTTTTGTTGGTATGAGCCACATCCCCCAGACCCTCCCAGGTGCGGCAGGGACGGTGAACCGTTTTTTGCAGGATAC